>CAZBQQ010000007.1:19654-46682 GCA_964493965.1 uncultured Solibacteraceae bacterium | reverse complement strand
ACGCGGAGTTGAGATCGGGGACGAAACTCAGCAGGGATCCGTGGCCCGGCTGGCTGAGCGCCGCCAGCTTCATCTTCATCGGCCCGATGCCGCCCACTGCCCGCACGGCGAAGACGGCCAGCACGATGATCATGGTCATCTTGACCACGAACTGGAACAGGTCCGTCACCAGCACGCCCCACAGCCCGGAGAGCGTCGAAATGAACGAGGTCAGCGCAATGATCCCCAGCACCACTAGCAGCGCCTGGAACTTGGTGACGCCCAGCACCAGCATCAGGATCTTGGCCATCGCCAGATTGACCCAACCCAGGATGATGCAGTTGATGGGCAGGCCCAGGTACACCGCGCGAAAGCCCCGCAGGAAAGCGGCGGGCCGCCCCGAGTAGCGGATCTCGGCGAACTCCACGTCCGTCATGACCCCGGCGCGGCGCCACAGGCGGGCATAGAAGAACACGGTCAGCATCCCGCCCGCCACCATGTTCCACCACAGCCAGTTGCCCGCGATTCCGCCCTTGGCCACCAGGCCGGTGACGGCGAGCGGCGTATCGGCGGCGAACGTGGTGGCCACCATCGACGTCCCCGCCAGCCACCACGGCACGTTTCGCCCCGACAGGAAGAACTCGCTGACGTTCTTCCCAGCCCGGGCTTTGTAATAAAAGCCGATGGCGATGTTGAACAGGAAGTAGAGACCGACGATAGACCAATCAAGGACGGTCAGGCGCACTTGAAAGATTATAGCGAGTGAACGAAGTCGCCGTAGGCGGCGAGAGCGCGGTCCGCGGTCAGCAGAGTCAGATTCTCCGCACAGGCCTGGGCGACCAGCATACGGTCAAAGGGATCCCGGTGGTGCCACGGCAACCGGGCGACCAAACGTGTTTGCGTGGCCGTGAGCGGCAGGTTCTCGAAAGACTCCGCCGCTAACGCTTCTTCAAAATCCGCGGGAACGCGCAGCTTGCCCAGACTCTCCTTCAGCCAGATCTCCCAGAGGCTGACCGCACTGACGAACACGGCATTCTCGGGATCGCTGATCAATGCCCGCGCCGTCTTCGAAAGGGAACGCTTGTTCCCGAGCCACCAAAGAACCAGTTGCGTGTCGAGCAGGATCCTCACTTGCGCGGCTCCCGCATGCCGAACGCCTCCGCCATGTCTTCCGGGAGCGTGTCGAAGTCCGGAGCAATCCAGATCTTCCCGGCTAACGAACCGGGTTTGCGGGGGGCCGCCGGGCCTCGATAGGCCACCAGCCGCGCCACTGGCTTGCCTGCCTTCGCGACGATGACCTCGTTACCCTTCAGGACCTCTTCGATGAGCGCCGAAAGCTCAGCCTTGGCTTGCGAGATGTTCCGCACCATCATGACCTCAGCATAGCACGGAGCAGACCAGACCAGATCTGGTCTGATCCTTACTATGCCTCCGCGGAACCCGCCCCCCGCACGTCCTTCAACACCGCGCACCAGCCGGGGTAGCCGCGGGCGGCCGCATAGTCGTCGCTCTCGATGGAGAACGCAGCGTCCAGGCGCGCTCCGGGCGCGAATTCGGCGGCGCGGCCGGCGAAGCCCCAGGCCTTGAACCGGAGTGTGCGGTCTTTCTGGCCGAGGCGGATCAACAGGTGCCGATCCCCCAAAGGCGCGGGCGGACCGGCCACCTCGGTGCCGAAGGCGGCAAACACCGGCGCGGGATTGCCGCAGCCGAACGGCTCCATCGCCAGAATGTCGGCTACGACGCGGTCGTCTATCTCCTGGAGAGCGAGCGGCGCGTCCACCTCGATCTCGGCCACGAAATCGGCGGGCGTGAGCCTGGCGGCGGCGTACACACCGAGGCGCAGCCGGAATTCCTCGACGCGTTCCGATGCCAGCGTGAGGCCGGCGGCCTGCCTGTGTCCTCCGAATCGGATCAGGAGGTCCTGCATCGATTCGAGCGCCTCGAGCAGGTGGAAGGCGGGAGTGCTGCGTCCCGAGCCTTGCATCACGCCCTGTTCGGAGTCTTCGGCCAGGACGAAGACGGGGCGATGGAAGCGGTCGGCCAGCCGGCCGGCCACGATGCCCACCACGCCGCGGTGCCACTCCTTGCCCGCGAAGACCAGCGCGGCCTGGTCGTCGCGGACCGGCGCAGCCAGGCACTCCTCGAGGATGACCCGCACGATCTCGCTCTGGACGTCCTGCCGCTCGCGGTTGAGGTCCTGCAGCCGCGCGGCGATGGCGCGGGCCTGCTCCTCATTTTCGGTGAGCAGCAGGTTGACGATCTCGTTGGCGTCGGCCATGCGTCCGGCGGCGTTCATGCGCGGGGCGATGCGAAAGGCGACATTGTTGGCGGTGACCGGCTCGCCGGGGGCGCAGCCCGCCACGTCGAGCAGAGCGCGCAGGCCGGGGCTGCGAACCGAACGCAGGCCCTCCAACCCGAACTTTACGATCACGCGGTTCTCGCCCGTGAGCGGCACCACGTCGGCGACGGTGGCGATGGCGACCACCTTCAGAAACGACTCCGTCATCCTGCGCACCTTGTCCGCGGGCCATCCCAGGCTGCCGAGGAGGGCCTGCACCAGCTTGAAGGCCACGCCGGCGCCGCAGAGGTCCTTGTCCGGATACTCGCAGGCCGGCTGCTTGGGATTGAGCACGGCGCAGGCGCGCGGCAACTCGGCGTCGGGCAGGTGATGGTCGGTGACGATGACGTCGATGCCGAGCTCGGTGGCGCGCGCTACGGCGGCAGAGGCGCGGATGCCGGTATCGAGGCTGACGATCAGGGTGACGCCGTCGGAGGCCGCCTGTTCGATCGCCTCATTGCGCATCCCGTAGCCGTCACGGATCCGGTGCGGAATGTAGAAGCCTACCTTCCCGCCCGCCATCTCGATGGCCTTCTTCACGATCACGACCGAGGCGGTGCCGTCGACGTCGTAGTCGCCGTAGAGCAGGATCTTCTCGGAGCCGGCGATGGCGCGGCGCAGGCGATCGAGCGCGACGCGCATGCCGCACATGAGGAACGGATCGTTGAGGTCCTCGATCGAGGGGCAGAGGAAGCGGCGGGCTTTCGCCGCGTCGTGGTAGCCGCGGGCGAGCAGCACGCGCGCGGCCGGTATCGAGATCGCGAGCGTTTCGGCCAGCGCTTGCGCCTCGCCCGGTGCGACGCCGGGGAGCCGCCAGCGGCTCTCAATTGCGTGAATAGTAACCACCCATCGAGTCGTCCTCGTCTTCGTCGTCGCCCGGGATGGCGGCGTCGAGCTCCTCGACCAGGTCCAGGTAGTCGTCGTACCACTCGGCGCGCAGGTTGAAAAGGTACACGCGCCCCTGGTAGTCGAAGGAGAGTTCCAGGGCGCAGGTAAAGCCCTCGTAGTTGCGCAGGTCGCGCACCCGGCGTTCGATGCCGCGCCGCTCTTCCGCGGTGAGGTCGCTGTCCTCCAGCCGGTCGGCGACGTCCTCCAGGTGGGTCGCGGAAAACTCGCGGAAGTGATACACCACCATGTTCACGCCCGCCTTCTTCGCGGCGCTGAGAAAGGCGTGGTAGTCCGGCGCGCGGTCGGTATCCCACGCGACGAAAGAGTCGGAGTCCGCCAGTCTCGAGTAGCCATGGAAGACCACGAACGCTTCGGCCTCCATGTATTTCAGCACTTCGTTCTTCAGTTCGTCCAGGTTCAGGCTCATTGAGTTTGGAGTAACCACCAGGATAACCTGCCGCTTGCTTACGCGCGCGGTTCGGTGCTGGGCGGGGCGGGCGGTGCGGGGCGGCCCGTCGCGTCCGGGTCACGGGTTCGGCGTGATAGCGGACAGGGCGTGGAGGATCTGGCGTTCCTCGGGCGAGTAGCGGTGCTCGAACTCGGGGCTGGCGAGCAGCGCCTGACGCTTGGGCCAGGGGAACTGGCTGAGGCGGTTGGCTTCGCGCCGCAACACCTGGCGGCGGCCCGGTGGAAGCTGCATGAAGCGCCGGAAAAGACGCCGGGCGTTCTCCTTCTGCTCGGGAGTGAGAGCCCGGAAGGTGTCGAACTGGCGGCGCAGGCGGTCGCGTTCCTCCTGGGGAAGGCTCTCATAAGCCTTCAAGCGCGCTTCGAGCCGCTGGCGCCGCTCCGGAGGCAACTTCTCGAGCAGCCGCTGCCGCTCGTCGGGGCTCATGGCCTCGAGCCGGTCAAGGATGGTGGGCCCGGCCAGCGCGCGCGGCGCGCCGGGCGGCGCGAACTGTTCGTCCTCCTGGGCCGCGACGGGCGCGACTATCAGCAAGGCCCAGGCAATTGCGATCAGCACGCGCACGTTACATTGCCTCCTGGGACGCCGTGTCGCTGGGAGCATCGACCTGGCGGAGCAGGTCGACATCGTCGAGGGCCTTCTCCAGGCGGTCGGCGTCTATGGTTGGCTGGGCCGGAGCGTGGTGCGGGCGCACAAACAGCAGTCCCGCCAGGATCAGCACGACAACCAGGGCTCCGGCGAGCGCCGGCTTGAGGCCCAGGGCGGCGAACGACTGCCATGCGGTCTTCCACCACGGAGTAGGATGCTCGTCCAGGAGCGCGATCCGCTCGCGCAGCTTCCGCTCGAAATCCGGCGAGACAGGCGCGGTCTGCCAGTCGTCGAGCAGCGACCAAGTGCGCATGTGGGCGTCGGTCCAGGTCTTGCATTGGGGACACACGGCGAGATGCGCCTCGACCTCGTCCGCCGCCTTGGCGTCGAGCGAATGCGAGCAATAGTCGAGCAGCAGATCCTTCTTCCCGCGCGCCTGAATCGGACATTCCATTGCCGTACCCTCCACCCTATCCCATGTGCGCCAGCCGCGCCCGCAAGGTCTCGTACGCCCGGAACAACAATGACTTCACGGCCGATTCCGAGCAGCCCAGCACCTCGGCGATCTGGGCGTATCCCATTTCCTCGTATTTATGCATCAGGACCGCGGCGCGCTGCTTGTCGGGCAGGGCCCGGATCGCACCGCGAATCTCGGCCAGGCGCGCCGCCTGGACCAGACGCTGTTCCGCCGAGGGGCCGCGGTCCGCCACTTGAAGCTCGTCGAGGTTGGCGTCATCCCTTTGGTCCCGCGCGTCCCGGCGGTTGTTCAGCGCCAGGTGCAGGGCGATGCGGAACAGCCATGTGGTGAACTTGGCCGAGGCGACGTACGATGCGCGCGCGCGGTAGACCCGCAGGAACACCTCCTGGGCCAGTTCCTCGGCAACCGCAGCGTTCTGCACCATGCGGTACAGGAAGTGGATCACCGGGCCGCGATAGCGCGCGAGCAGCAGATCGAAGCTGGCCGCGTCGCCAGCCTTGAGGCGCAGCATGAGCTCGGCATCGGGCTCGAGGGCGGCCGCGGCCTCCATATTGTTAATAACCCCGTCCGGCATGAAAGTTGCGCTATTCACTCTTGAGGGAGCGCTCCATCAACTCGCGGATAGCCTCGCGCGGAGGCCGCTGGCCCCGCAGGATGGCGTTGACCTGTTCGGCAATGGGCATCTCGATGCCGCAGCCGTGCGCCAGGTCGACGGCGGCGTATGTAGTCTGAACCCCTTCAGCCACCATGCGCATGGAGCCGATGATGTCGTCCAGCTTCCGGCCGCGGCCCAGCTCGATTCCGACTTGGCGGTTCCGGCTGAGGGCGCCGGTGCAGGTTAGCACCAGGTCGCCGAGTCCGGCGAGACCGGCCAGGGTACGCGGATCGCCGCCGACGGCGACCGCCAGCCGGGTGATTTCAGCCAGTCCGCGGGTGATGAGGGCGGCGATGGCGTTGCTTCCGAGGCCGAGGCCGTTCAGCATGCCCGCGCCGATGGCGATCACGTTCTTGAGCGCGGCGGCCAGCTCAACGCCGACCGGGTCCGAGTTGGTGTAAAGGCGGAAGGCCGGGCCGGAGAAGGCGTGCTGCACCAGTTCGCTCAGTACGGCATCGTTCGATGCCACCACGACCGCGGCCGGCTCGCCCGACGCGACTTCGCGGGCGAACGTGGGGCCGGAAAGCACTGCGATGCGCGGCGGGAAGCGCTGCGCCACCACGGTCCGGATCACTTCCGACATGCGCACCAGCGTCCCGGTTTCGAGGCCCTTGCTGGCGCTGACGAAGAGCATGGAGGGCTCGAGGTGAGGGAGCATGCGCTCGTAGATGGCGCGGGTGACGTGCGAAGGCGTGACTCCGAGGACGATACCGGCGCCCTCGAGGGCGGTAGGGAAGTCCGAAACGACGGCGACGTTCTGCGGAATGCGGATGCCGGGGAGATACACGTCGTTCATGCGGGTTTCGCGCATGCGCCCGGCCAGATCCGATTCGTAGACCCACAGACGGATCTCTGGGAAGCGGGGAGCGAGGATGATGGAGAGGGCCGTGCCCCAGCTTCCTCCGCCGATGATGGACAGGCGCTTCATCGGGGGAGGCTCCAGTCAGGAGTCAGGAGACAGGAGTCAGGAGACAGGAGACAAAGTCTCATGGGCGGGCTCCCAGGGACAATGCGTTCTCCTTGCCGGCTCGGAGGCGGAGTATGTTTTCTCTGTGGCGCCAGATGATGAAGGCTCCTCCGATGGCGGCGGCGGCAACTATGGGCGCGGGCGGGCGGTCGATCAGCCAGGCCAGGAAGGGGAGGGCCGCGGCTCCCAGGATGGAGCCCAGCGAAATGAAGCGGGTGGCCGCCACGACGATCACGAACAGCGCCAGGGTCACGGCCAGCGGCAGCGGCGTCAGGTACAGAAACGCTCCGACGAAGCTGGCTACGGCCTTGCCTCCGTGGAATTTGAGAAAGACCGGAAAGGCGTGACCGGCCATTACGGCGAGCGCGGCGGCGCTGGTCCACAGGGGCGAGCCGGCGGTGAAGCGCGCGGCGATCCAGACGGCGAGGAAGCCCTTGCCGATATCGAGCAGCAGGGTCAGGATGCCTAGCGAGCGGCTGGTGGTCCGCAGGACGTTGGTGGCTCCGATGTTGCCGCTGCCGAGCGCGCGCACGTCCCGGCCGGTCTTCCACTTCACGAGCAGATAGCCGAAGGGCGTCGCGCCCAACAGGTAGGCGATCAAGAGTGTGAGAGCGGGGATCATTCGAGCGAGTTCACTTTTCGGAAAGCGTAGTCCGAAAGCTTAGTATAGACCGAGCCCTTGGGATTGAGCTCGCTCAGGTAGAGATGAAAGCGGTCGGCCGTGAAGGCGCCGAAATCGGTGGCGGGCAGGTTCGCGATGGCCTGGCGCAGCGCCTGCAGTGGTACGGGTTCCTTGATACGGGCGAGCGTCAGATGGGGCGAGAACGGGCGCGTCTCGGCAGGGATGCCAAGGGCGTGGAGCGCCTCGTCTGTCTGGCGCGCGAGTGTCGCGAGCTCCGGACCGGCGTGGACGGCGGCCCAGAACACGCGCGGTGCGTGCGGGTTGGGGAAGAAGCCGAGTCCGCGAACCTCGATCGGGATGGGCTCGCGCGGCCCGATTTTCTGAAGGGCGACGGTCAACTCGTCGAGCCGCTCCTTGGGCCACTCGCCGATGAATTTGGTGGTGATGTGGAGGTTCGCGGCGGGGCTCCAGTGGATGCGCGCCGCCGGGCGCAGTTGATCGATCAGGCTGGTGAGGGCGGCGACGACGTCCTGGGGCAGGGTAATGGCAGTGAAGAGGCGCATCGTTTGGGGTGATCTTAGCACGGGTCGGCGGCCCGGGAGGCGCGGCTGGGACAAGACTTCCTGTTTCGCGCCGTGCGGGCGGGACGGACGCCTCCGATGGAGTGCATAGCGCTGGTGGGCGGCGGATGCGGGAGGTAGGAAGGGCGCAAGTGGTTGAGAAGGAGCTTGAAGAATTGCCGGCGGAGTTATGATTGCGAGCGACTTCGGGTGGTCGCGGTCATTTTGCCGGCGGCGGATTCTCTTGCGCGCGCACTCGTCGGTCTACGGCCTTCGCGTTAGCCTTTTGCTGCGGGTCGGGTGGACTTGCCTCATCATCGCCGTACTTGAGGACGACCACCTTCACGCGCTGGTGGCCGAACTTCTTTGCTTCCGCACGGCTGGGCATGTAGAGGTCGATGTGGTGGCCGTCCACCTTCCCACCGGTGTCTTCCACTGTATAGTCGCCGGAATACCGGCCGGCGCCATAAACGCGGATACGGGTGTTCAGCGGCAGTATGTTACGGTCGGCGGCCACAGTGCCAGGATGCGACCATTTGCCGGAAGCGCCCGTGCCCTCTGTTGAATACGCCGTGGCGATGAAGTGACGGATGGTGGGCCGTCTGGCCCTGCGGGTCGAGGCCGGAGGCGCCGAGGCTGGCGCCAGGAGCGGCAGGGCGACCAGAGCGGCGAGCAGTATTCTTAGCATGGGAGCACCTCCTTGAGAGTTAGATGCAACCAGGGCCGGATTGTGACCAGGCGTAGGCCTGTGGATCTGCCGCCGACAGCGCGCACGGACGTGGCCGTCATTGCGGTGCGAGGTCTGCGAGCCGGGTTGACTGCATCATCGGGCGATGAGACACGTGGCGGTGGTGCCGGGTATCGCCGTTGCACGGCCGCTGTCGGAACGTCAGCCGTTTCCGTGAGCTAGAGTGGGGTGTCTGGCCTTTGGACGTAGTCTGGGTTTGCCGGAGTCGTTCCGCGACACCGAACTGAAAGAGCAGGTCTCGAAGCAGTGGCTGAAAGAGCAACTGGCGACGGAGATGCAACGCCTCGAGGCGCACATCGGCCGAACACCCGACTTGGACTTAATACCCTTTCTCTATTGTCCCGATGATTCAATCACGCAACTTCCTCAGGATGAAGACCAGTACAACGTTTTTCGAGTGCTGGTAGATGGGGTCGTTGTGCGCTTCACTGAGGAGAGCCGCCTTGTCCGGGCTGTGGCCGAGGGTAGACTCTCGCATGAACGCTTGCGAGCATTGCAGGAGAGCGTGCGAAACAAGCTGTCTGCGGCAGAGGGCGCCACATGGGAGATTGAAACGCTCTGAGCCAGCAAGTCGCGTTCTCTCTGAAAGCCCCCCGCTTGCTCACGCGCGCGGTCCGGTGCTGAGGAGGCCAGCCAACCTCACCGCGGCAGGGCGACGGAGACGCCGGGCAGGTGGTGGCGGCCCCACTACCTTGCCGCCCGGGTCTCCTCGAGGCTCGCCAGCAAATGCGTGTGGTTGTACTTGCGCGCCAGGTCGAGGGCGGTCAGGCCTTGCGAGGTGCGGGCATTGGCCGCGGCGCCGGATTTCAGCAGCAGCTCTGTCATGGCGGAATCGCCGAAGTCGATCGAGGCCGCGTAGAGCAGCGGCGTCATCCCCTTCTTGTCCACATGATTCACGTCGGCGCCGCGCTGGATCAACAGCCTTGCCAGATCGACCCGGTTCGAAATCGCGGCCCAGGAGAGCGCGGTGATGCCGTCGTCGTCGGTCTCGTCCACGCGCGCGCCGGCGTCGAGCAGGGCGCGGACAGCATCCGTGCGGTGCGTGGTGGCGAGCAGCATCATCGGCGTGAAGGGGAGCATGCCGACCAGGTACATCTTGTCGTCCACGGGGTTGCCCGCCTTATGCAGGCGGTCGATCACGTCCACATTCCCGGCGAAGGCGGCCAACAGGATCGGGTTCGCATTGAATAGGGGCGCGCCCTGGCCCTTGGGGAGGCGCACCGTGGCGCCATGGTCGAGGAGCAGGTTCATGGCGGCGCTCGAACCAGGGTAGTTGGCCGCGACCAGGAGCGCGGAGAACCGGTTGGCGGCGCGCGCATCGGCCTTGGCGCCGCGATCGAGCAGGAGCTTCATTTTGTCGAGGTCGGGAGCGGCCAACATCAGCGCCGTGGTTCCGGCGGGCTTTGTCGCCGAGTTGGGATCGAAGCCGGCGTCGAGGAGGCGCTTCACGTCGGCCACGCTGCCGAAAAGCACGGTTTCCATCCAGGGCTCGATGCCTTGAGGCTCGGCCTCTTTCATGGGCGGACGATCCGACTCCGTGCGCGGCAGCGCCTGCGCCAGGGCGATGACGGCCCAGCTCTCACCCAGGCTGGAGATGAACTGGTCGTGCCCGTAAGGGTGGCCTGTTTCGAAATACGGCGGGCTCACTGGCGCGGGCGGATGCAGGCGCGAGACGACGTGCCAGGAGCCGTCGTTGGCCTGGGTGCGCAGCAGGTAATCGATTCCCTTCTGCCACGCGGGATCGGAAGTGGGGACGCCGCCGCAGGCGTTCAGCGCCCACAACGCCTGCCCGGTGGAATACGCGTCGCTCGCGCGGCCGTCGAGGGAAGCCCAGCCGCCATCGGGCTGCTGGGTGGCCATCAGTTCCCGGGTCAGCTTGTCCAGGCTGGCCTGGTCCGCGCCGCTGTGGCGGGCTCCGGCGAGTTGAGTTGTGCGCTCCTCGGTGTTGCGCGCGGTGTGGGCCAGCAGCCAGGCTCGCGCCCGCTCGACGCGCGCCTGCGTATCGGCCTGCAAGCTTGGATGGCTGTAGCGCTGGATAGCCGCCGCCGAGACGGCCGTCGCGGTGAAGGGGCTATAGGATTGGGGCGGCCGTTCGTCCATCGTTTCCCAGTGGCCGTCAGGCTCCTGATGCGCGGCGATGTGGCGCGCATAGACCGCCGTGACCAGGCTGGGACGCACGCCAGCCGCATTCGCCGCCAGCAGGGTGTAGGCGTCATTCAGGCCTGGGTCGATGATGTAGTTGTACTGAACGGCGCGGTCGAGATCGGCGTAGAATCCGAACGCGGCGGCGGCGTCGGCGTGCGCAGCGGGCTCGTTCACCGGGATGCCGTGCTCGCGCGCGGCACGGAAGGCCAGCGCCGGCAGCACTTGCTGATGGCAGGAATAGCAGCTCTGATGCCCATACCAGGCCTTCTGGCTCGCCTGCAGCAGCGCGACGGCTTTGGCGGCGGCATCGCGAAGGCGCGGGTTCGCGGCGTCCCCGGCCCAGAGCGCGGAGACTGCACAGAGTAGTCCCAGACAGAGCTTCATGGTTACCCCTCCAGGCGCACCACTTTTCCAGGGAGGTGAACCTTGTGATTGGTATCTTACACCATGCCGGCGGGAGAGAGAATGGCTTGGCGGGGGCAGGCGAGGCGAGATTTGGAAACGCCCACAGAGCAACCGGCGCGCCTTAGAGCGCGGCCGGAGCAACGAATCGAAAAAACCGTGAATGGACGGGGCGCTTAGGCGGAACGCCGCAAGCCGCGGCGGCGCAACCACGCCACGAGGGCGGTTCCGGCGATCACCAGGCCCGCGCTCGAAGGCTCCGGGATAGTGGACGGCGTACCCGTTCCCGACAGGGACACGGCCATTCCGCTGGGATTAGGCGTGAGGGTGGTGTCGTTGTAGACGATGAACTGAATGGTGTTGAGTCCCGGGTGAAACGTCACATTGCCGTAGTAATCGAGGCCGGTAGTGGACCCGAAATCCGCGTTGATGCCGCCCAACTCGAACTGATGAAGCACACTGTACGAGTTGCCCTGCTCTGTGCAGTTCGCGGGCATCAGCGACCCAGTGCTACCCGTGGCGCCGTGGCCGTTGACAGCGACGGTTGTGGGGCAGTTGTCCGAGACAATGGCGCCCGTAAGCAGTATCGTCGTCAGGTCTATGCCGGTCGGGACGTTGAATGTCTGCTGGTAGACGTAGTAGACGTTCGGTTCGGCGTTATAGTAGCCGTTGAGTTTGGTCATCGCGGGTCCGATCCAGTTTGCGCCGACGGGAGTGGCGGTCCACTGCTTGTTGGCGCCGCCGAGCGGCCAGGCGGCGGGATCGAACAGAACCGCGTTGGTACCGCTGGCCAGGACCCCAGGGTTGACCCCTGGATTGGCCGAGACGTAGGCGTAGATGAAGTTCGGGTCGGTGCCGGGATACGAAAGGCCGGCGCCCGAACTGAAGATGTTGAGGGTGTCCGCGTGGGCGGCGACTGACATCGCCAGGAGTACCGCCGCGACCGAAAACAGGGTCGTCGGCCTCAGGAGCAAGAGCTTGTGCATGATGGCCTTTCGTTCATCAGAGTAGTCCAGTTTGACACGTAGCGGATTAAAAAAAAGACCTTAAAACCTCATTTAATCTTATGGTGAAGAAAATAAACAGGATGTGCGGGCCCTATTAATGTTCAGTAAGGTGATTCGCCGCCGGTCGGCGGTCGGTTGTGTGGCCCGGCGGCGAAGGCGAAGGTCCAGGAGCGGCCGGCCCGGCGCCAAGGTTGGCAGGCAGCGTGCTATCGTGATCGCATGAAGAAGCAAGACGACGAGGGGACTCGAGAGGAAGGGACAGGTCCGGAATCGGGCGGGCAGTCCGGGGACACGCAGGGATTGGCGGACGAGGCGGAGGCGGGCTCCGAGAGCGTGGAGGAACTGGCCGAGGAAGGGCAGGCCTTCGAGGCCGAAGTGATCGAAGGCGTGGAAGATGCACCCGACCCGGACGTGGCCGAGGTCCACACCAGGGAGGTCCCGGAGGACGATGTGCCCGAGGAATACCTGAACCAGGACTAGGGCCGGCCGGCAATGAGAATCCATCCAAAAGACTTTCGCGTACGGCCGGGAGCCAGAGTCGACCTCGGCGAATGGCCGACTGCTGTGAAGCCCTTTTTCCACTCGAAGGAGCGCTACCAGGAAGTCCTCCGGCAGCACGTCGAGAAGCTGAGCGCGCAGCAGCAGCTTTTCAACGCATCGAACCGCTATGCGCTGCTGCTGATCTTTCAAGGGATGGACGCGGCGGGCAAGGACGGCGTGATCCGGCACGTCCTCTCCGGCGTCAATCCGCAAGGTTGCCAGGTTTCGAGTTTCAAACAGCCGAGCGCCGAGGAACTGGAACACGACTTTCTCTGGCGCACCACACTCCGGCTTCCCGCCCGCGGGCAGGTGGGCGTGTTCAATCGCTCCTACTACGAGGAAGTGCTGGTGGTCCGGGTGCATCCGCAGATCCTTCGCAACCAGGGGCTTTCGGAAGAACTGCGCGACGAGAAAACGGTCTGGGAGGAGCGCTATCGCTCCATCGTGGACTCGGAGAAACACCTGTATCGCAACGGAACGCGGATCATCAAGTTCTTCCTCCACCTCTCGTACGAGGAACAGCGCAAGCGATTCCTTGCCCGGATCGACGAGCCGGAGAAGAACTGGAAATTCAGCCTCGCGGACATTCAGGAACGAAAATACTGGAAGCAGTACGTGAAGGCGTATGAGGCTTGCCTGACGGCGACGAGCACCCGCCACGCGCCTTGGTACGTGGTTCCCGCCGACGATAAGGAGAATGCGCGGTTGATTGTCTCCCGGATCGTCCTCGATACGGTCGAGGACCTCAAGTTGGCGTACCCCAAGGTCGACGCGAAGCGGCGGCGAGAACTGGAATCCATCCGCAAGCTGCTGGCGAAGTAACGCCCCGTATGGCGTCCGGCCTCAGCAGCGATGAAGCGCGCATCCGGCTCGAGAAGTTCGGTCCCAATGCAGTAGCGGACACCGCGCTAAATCCGTTAGGCCGGGCGCTGGCCAAGTTGTGGGCGCCGGTTCCATGGATGCTCGAGGCGGCGATCGTTCTCGAGGTTGTTCTCGGCAAGTACGTCGAGGCTGCGATTATCGCAGGTCTGCTGGCCTTCAACGCCGCTCTCGGGTTCCTCCAGGAAGGGCGCGCGCAGGCGACGCTTGCCGCGCTGAAGTCGCGCCTCGCGTTGAACGCGGCGGTCTGTCGCGATGGGGTTTGGACGACCGTGCCTGCCGCAGGCCTGGTGCCTGGCGATATTGTGAAGCTATCGCTCGGGGCCGTGGTCCCCGCCGACGTGCGTTTGACCGAAGGCGGGATCCTGCTCGATCAGTCCATGCTCACCGGCGAATCCGTTCCGATCGAAGCCGCTGCCGGGTTCGAGACCTATGCGGGGGCGCTGGTGCGGCGCGGCGAAGCGGTCGCGGAGGTGACGGCGACCGGAGCGCGTACCAAGTTCGGACGCACCGCGGAGCTGGTTCGAACCGCGCACGTCGAAAGCTCCCAGCAGAAGGCCGTTCTACGCGTGGTGCGCAATCTCGCCATGTTCAATGGCGTCCTCATCGTGATGATGGTGGGGTATGCCTATGCTCTGAAGCTGCCCCGTGGTGAGATCATTCCGCTGGTGCTCACCGCGATTCTGGCGTCGATCCCGGTCGCGCTGCCTGCCACGTTCACCCTTGCGGCGGCGGTCGGCGCGCGGGCTCTGGCGCATCTGGGTGTTCTTCCAACGCGCCTGTCCGCCGTGGATGAAGCGGCGAGCATCGAAGTCCTGTGCGCAGACAAGACCGGCACGCTGACGCGAAACGAGCTGAAGGTGACGGCCGTACGCCCCATGCCGGGCTTCGACGAGGCGCACGTCCTGGGGATGGCCGCGCTGGCCAGTTCGGACGGCGGGCAGGATCCCGTGGACGCGGCCATTCGCTCCGCCGCCGCCCAGGCCGTCGCCTCCGATCTGCCGAAACTGCGCCAATTCGTGCCTTTCGATCCCGCCACGAAGATGTCCGAGGCCACGGCCGTGGAAGCGGGCGGCGCCACGGTGCGCGCCGTGAAGGGAGCCTTTGCCGCGGTTGCGGGCCTCGCGCCATCCATGCCGGATGCGCTCACGGCGGCGAACGAACTCGAGGCCCAGGGCTTTCGCGTGCTGGCGGTCGCGGTGGGCCCGGCGGAGGCGATGAAACTGGCGGGACTGATCGCGCTCAGCGATCCGCCTCGGGAAGATTCGGCGGAGCTCCTCACGGAGTTGCGGGCGTTGGGAGTTCGCACCGTAATGGTGACGGGCGATGCCGCCGCGACGGCTGCGACGGTGGCCCACGCGGTGGGACTTACTGGAGCGGTCTCGCCCCCCGGGCCCATCCCCGACGGTGTGCGTCCGGAGCAGTTCGCCGTCTTCGCCGGCGTGCTCCCGGAGGGAAAGTACGAGCTCGTCAAGGCGTTCCAGAAGAGCGGTCACACCGTTGGGATGTGTGGCGACGGAGCCAACGACGCGCCGGCGCTGCGCCAGGCGCAGATGGGCATCGCGGTGTCTACGGCGACCGATGTAGCCAAGTCGGCGGCGGGCATCGTGCTCACCAAACCAGGCCTCGGCGGCATCGTCGCTTCGGTGAAGGAGGGACGCGTGACCTTTCAGCGCATCCTGACCTATGCGCTGAACTCGGTTAACAAGAAAATTGTGCAGGTGCTATTCCTGGCTGTGGGTCTGGTCTTGACCGGGCACGCGATCCTGACTCCGATGTTGATGGTCATCATCATGCTCACCGGCGATCTGCTCGGGATGTCCTTGACGACGGACAACGTTCGGCCGTCTCCGACTCCCAATGCGTGGCGAATCGGCCAGCTGACGATCGCGGGCGTCTTCATGGGCGTCTGCGAGCTGGTGTTTTGCACCGGCGTCCTGGCCATCGGTAAATACCGCATGGATTTTGGAACAGAGGCGATCAGAACACTGGCGTTCGTGGCGATCGTGTTCGGCAATCAAGCGACGACCTATACGAATCGGGAACGCCAGCGCATGGGGTCGTCTCCTCCAAGCCGGTGGCTGGTCGGGTCGACTGTTGTGGATGTGCTGATCGCCTCAACGCTGGCGGCGTGCGGGATCGCCATGACTGCTCTACCGGTACTCGTGGTGGGAGGAACGCTGGTGGCGGCGGCGGTTTTCGCATTCATCGTGGACTTCGCCAAAGTGCCGGTGTTCCACCGGCTGGGGATCGTGTAGGGGATGGAGTGGCCGGACCGAGTGACATGGAGCGCCTTGATGCGCGAGAGCCGCATTCTGCCGCGGTCGTTCTACGTTCGCGACGCGGAGACGGTGGCGCGCGGCCTGGTTGGGAAGATCCTGGTGCACGAAGGCGCGGCGGGGCGGATCGTCGAGACGGAGGCATACCTGGGGATGGGGGACCTGGCGGCGCACGCTTCGCACGGGCTGACGGCGCGGACGCGCGTGATCTTCGGACCGCCCGGGCATGCATATGTGTACCTCATCTACGGCATGTACGAGTGCTTGAATCTGGTGGCCGAGCCGGACGGGTCGCCGGGGTGTGTTCTGATCCGGGCGATCGAGCCGCTGGTGGGGATTGAGGTCATGCGGCGCAGGCGGCCGGCGGCGCGGCGGATCGAGGACCTGGCATCGGGGCCCGGCAAATTGACACTGGCGATGGACGTCACGCGGCGGCTCTACGGCGCGGATGTCACGCGCGGTGCGCTCACGGTTCGCGGGATGAAGGACGAGACGGCGATTGAGATCGCGGCGACAGCGCGGGTGGGGTTCACGGATCCGGCCGTCCGGCCGCTTCGCTTCATCGAGCGGGGGAGCAAGTTCGTCAGCGGGCCTAAGGCGGGACTGAAGTCCCGCGCGGGCTGAAGCCCGCCCTCCAAGGGGCGTGGTAAATTGCGGTTAATGCTGATTCCTACCATCTTTCGCGAATACGACATTCGTGGCATCGCCGATGTAGAGCTGCTGGACGCGGACATCGAGAATCTGGGCCGCGCCATCGGCACCTATCTCGGGCGGCGTTCGGGCAGGAATGTGACGCTGGGATGCGACACGCGGCTGAGCTCGCCTCGCCTGACGAGCGCGATGGCGCGGGGCCTAGTGGCCAGCGGTTGCGAGGTGACCGATATCGGCGTGGTGCCGACGCCGGTTCTGTACTACTCGGTGTTCCACCTGAAAGCGACCGGCGCGGTGATGATCACCGGCAGCCACAATCCGCCGGAGTACAACGGCTTCAAGATCGTCTCGGGGGACGGCACCGTGTATGGCGCTGAGATACAGGCCATCCGCGAGATTATCGAGCGCGGGGATTATGCCGCGGGCGCGGGTTCGCTCAAGACCGCGGACGTGGTGCCGGCTTACGTGGACGAGGTGGCGTCGCAGTTCCAGCTCGAGCGCCGCGTGAAAGTCGTCGCCGATGCGGGCAACGGCACCGCGGGTCCGGTGATTCACCGCATCTTCGAGAAGCTCAACGTGGCCGCCACGGAGCTTTTCTTCGAGATGGACGGGCACTTTCCCAACCACCACCCGGACCCGACCATGCCGAAGTTCATCGCCGAGCTGATCGCCACCGTGAAGCGGACCGGCGCGGACCTGGGCGTGGCGTTCGACGGGGACGCGGACCGGCTGGGCGCTGTCGATGAGCACGGCGACGTGCTGTGGGGCGACCAGCTGATGACCATCTACGCGCGCGAGATTCTCGAGCGCAAGCCCGGGGCGACGTTCATCGGCGAGGTGAAGTGCTCGCAGTTGATGTACGACGAGATCAAGCGGCTGGGCGGCAACGCGATTATGTACAAGACGGGGCACTCGCTCATCAAGGCCAAGATGAAGGAGAGCCACGCGGAGCTGGCGGGCGAGATGAGCGGCCACATGTTCTTCGCGGACCGCTATTACGGGTACGACGACGCGCTCTACGCGGCCTGCCGGCTGATCGAGATCGTCTCGAAATCGGGGAAGCCGCTGTCGGCCCAGCTGGCGGGCCTTCCGAAGATGGTTTCGACGCCGGAGATACGGATCGATTGCGCGGACGCGCTGAAGTTCGAAGTGGTGAAGCGGGTGGCGGAGCATTTCCGGCGGTCAACGCACAAGGTGGTGGATATCGACGGCGTCCGGGTGCTGTTCCCGCAGGGCTGGGGGCTGGTTCGGGCGTCGAATACGCAGCCGGTGCTGGTGGAGCGGTTCGAGGCGGCGAACGCGGAACTGCTGGCGAAGTACAAGGAAGAAGTCGAGGGTGTTGTGGCGGAGGCGAAAACGGCGGTGGGGGCCGCTTGAGCGTGATAGCATAGACGCTCATGTCTCGCATACATCCGGCGCGGGCGCTCGCGGTAGCGCTGTTCGCTTTCCGTGCGGCCAGCGGCCAGAACGTCGCGAATCAGCCTCCGTTTACGGCCACTCCACAGCAGTTGCAGGAGGCGTTCAAAGACCTGCACGTCAAGGAAGGTACCGAGGTGGTGGTCCTCCTCGAAGACGGACAGTTCTCCTTTGACGCGCACGGCGCTCTCACATTTCGCTACCGTACGATCTTCAAGGCGTTGACGAAGGACGCAGCCGAGGGCTGGGCGACGATCGAGCGCACCTGGGCTCCGTGGCATGAAAAGCAACCGGAGATCCGTGCCCGTGTGGTGACGCCGGACGGTAGTGTCCGCGAGCTGGATCAGAAGACCATCGCCGATGCGCCGGCGGGGGAAGGGCAGGAAGTCCTGAGCGACGAGCGCGCGGTGAAGGCGGCACTGCCGGCGATGGCGCAGGGTTCGATCGTCGAAGAAGAAATCGTCACGCGCGAGACCGCGGCGCTATCGCCGGCCGGCAACACCAACTCCTACCGCTTCGGGGGCTCGGCGCCAGTTCAACAGACGCGGGTGACGGCGTCGGCGCCTCCCGGGGTGTCATTGAGATGGGTCGTCAAGATGATGCCGGGGCTGTCGGCCAGCACCCGCCCATCCGCCGACGGCGGAACCGAGTACCTGTTTGAGCAGGGCCCGATGGAGGCCGACAAGGATGAACCTCCGTTTCTGCCGCCGGACCAGCCGCGCTACCCCCATCTGGAGCTCACCACCGGACGCGAGTGGCACGAGGTCGCCGCCGGGTACGCCGCGATCGTCGAGAAGCAGATAGGCGGCTGGGACGCAAGCCACTATCTGCCGAAGTTCGGGGCGAAGCTGGATCGGGACGGGAAGATCACGGCGATTCTGAGCAAGGTCAACGGCGAAATCCGGTACACGGGCGTCGAGTTTGGCGAAGCCTCCATCGTGCCGCGATCACCCGTCCAGGTGCTCGAGCGCAAGTACGGCGATTGCAAGGACAAGAGCGCGCTCGTGGTGGCCCTGTTGCGGGCGGCGAAGATCGACGCCCACGTGGCGCTGCTGCTTTCTTCCACGGGCAGCGACATCGAACCCGACATGCCGGCGTTGAACGTGTTCAACCACGCCATCGTGTATGTGCCCGGCACGCCCGATTTGTGGCTCGATCCGACGGACTCCGACCTCCGGCTTGGCGTGATGGCCCCGGCGAACCAGGGCCGTCTTGCGCTCATCGCCAGCGAGAAGACGACCGGGCTTGTCCGGACGCCCGAGTCCACATCGGCCGAGAACCGCGTGGTTGAAACCCGCGAGTTCTTCCTTTCCGAACTCGGTCCCGCCAGAGTGGTTGAGACGTCGGAGACATGGGGTACGGGGGACCGCGACTACCGCGGGCAGTGGGGCCAATTGGAGCAGAAGAAGATTCAGGAGGACCTGAAGGATTATGCCGACTGGACCTACGCTGCGCCCGGAGTGGCTTCGGCCAGCCACTCCGACCCGGACGACTTGACCAAGCCCTTCCAACTCCGACTGGAGTTCAAAGACGCGAAGCGCGGGACGACCGCTGAGGCCGAAGCCGCGGTTGCGATCCGGCTGTCGCAGGTCGCCTACCGGCTGCCCGAGTTCTTCCGCAAGGAGCCGAAGGACAAAGGCGAGGGAGAGGACAAAGCAACAGAGGCCAAACGAACCGACGACTTCGTGATTCCGGAGGCCTTCGTCGCGGAGTGGCGCTACCGGATCGTTCCGCCTCCCGGCTTCCGCGCACGTCAGTCGCCGGAGCAGTCCGACCAGAAACTCGGACCAGCGTCGCTTTCCGTGCGATTTCAGACCGAGGCTGACGGCGTCGTCACGGGGACGGTGAAGTTCGACATGCCGAAGCGGCGGTTCACGGCGGCGGAGGGCCTGGCTCTACGGGACGCTTACCTCGCGCTCGAGAAGAAGGACATACCCTTCGTGTCTTTCGAGCAGGCCGGAGAGACCCTGCTGGCGTCTGGAAAGGTGAAGGAAGCCCTGGTGGAGTTCCGCGAGCTTGAGAAGCGGCATCCAACGGAAGCCTTGCACTGCCATCAGGTGGCCCGGGCGCTGCTGGCGGCGGGCGCGGGTGAGGCTGCGCGCGCGGAGGCTCGCCGCGGGGTGACACTCGAGCCCAAATCGGCGAAGGCGTATGCGAACCTCGCTGTGGTCCTCAAGCATGACCTGGTTGGCCGGGAGTTAAAGAAGGGCTACGATCGCGACGGCGCCGTCGCAGCCTACCGAAAGGCGCTGGAGATCGATCCCGCCGATGACGCGACGCGAGCGAATCTGGCGATCCTGCTGGAATACGATGAGGCCGGCAAGAGATATGCCGCGGGCGCGCAATTGGGCGAGGCCATCGCGGAATATCGCAAGATCGAGGCGAAACTCGCAGGTCTGGGACTGCCGCAGAACCTGGTGGTGGCGATGTTTCGCGCCGGGCAGATGAAAGAGGTGCGGGAGTACCTGCACAAGCAGCCGGCGTCAGACGCGAATCGTTCCCTCGAATTGGCGGCGACCGCGGCGCTGGACGGACCGGCCGCCGCCATCGAAGCCGCAGGCCGGGAGATAGCGGGGGTGAAACAGCAGCAGGCGGCGTTGTTCACGGCGGCGCAGAGCCTGTTGGTTGCCCGCCTCTATGCGCCGGCCGCCGACCTTTTTGCCGCCGGCTCCAGCCAGTCGGCGAATCCAGCCGCAACACAGAACCTGGCAGAGATCCTGCACCGTACGCGCCGGGTGGAGGACACGGTCCTGAAGGGAGACAAACCGGAGGATGCGCTCAGGCGACTCCTTATTGAAGTGATCAACGGGGATTTCCGGAAACCGGGCGCGATCGCATCGATGTACAGCCGGCGCGCACGCAAATCACTTGACGCGGAGGAAATGGAGCGGGCGGGGAAGTCTCTGAAATCCAGCCAGGCGACGCTCGCCCGATCGGGCTTGACCCTGGAAGTGGGTCTGGACCTCGTGCTTTCGATGATGAAGGTGTCGGTCGACGGCAACGACGAAGCAGGATACACGCTCCGGGCAGTTATGCCGGGGGTGAGCGCGGGGCAAACGGTCAGCTATGCCGTCCGGGAGGACGGACAGTACCGTCTGATCGATGCCTTTGGGGACTGGGATGGCGTCGCTCGCATGGTGTTAGATCTGGCGGAGGCGGACCAGGTCGAAGCGGCGCGAGCGTGGCTCGATCGCGCGCGGGAGGAACTTCAGACCGGAGGGGTTGACGATCCGCTTTCTCCTCCGCTGTTCGCGCGCGTCTGGACCAAGGGCCAGAACGGCGACAAGACGGCCGTCCGGCGCGCGGCCGCCGTGCTATTGGCTTCTACCGGGCAGGACGCTGCCACAGTGCCGATTCTTCAGGAGGCGTATCAGTCTGCACAGAAGGCCGACGAACGACAACTGTTCGCAGCCGCTCTCGTCAACGCCTACATGAAGGCAAAAGACTACGGGCGAGCAGCCGATTTGGCCGCGAGCGTTCTGGACAGTTCGCCGAAGTCTCAGTCCGCGTTTACGCACGCACTCGAGTCGAGCGCCGAGGCGGGCGACCGTGCCCGGACCGAGCGGCTTGTCGCGGAGCACATCGAGCAGTTCAAGACCGACGCGGCGGCACTCAGAGCCGCTGCGGTCAGCCTGCTGTCCGTGGGCGCGAATGAACGAGCGGCGGCGATCCTGGAGACACTTATGTCCAGCGGCAAGGCCGAAGCGCGGGACTACAATCAGGTCGCCTGGAGCGATCTGGAGAGTGGTGCCGTAACGGATGCGACATCCGCCGCGATCCAGCAGGCGATGTTGCTCTCCAAAGGCGAGGAGCCTCCGATCCTGCACACGCTGGCGGCGATCCAGGCGGAAACCGGCAAGCCCGGCCAGGCCCGCGTCACGATCCTCCAGCGCATGGACCTGTCAGGTTCAGACGAGCCCGACGACGATGACTGGTACGTCTTCGGCCGCATCGCTGAGGCCTATGGGCTCCCCGATGCGGCGAAGACGATGTACGCGAAGCTGGCGCGCCCCAAGGACCAGAGCAAAGTTAGGATGTCCACCTACGCCCTGGCGCAACGGCGTGTGGACGTGCTGGGCAAGCCGGCGGGGAAGTGATCCGTTCCGCGGCCCGGGGGCGGCTTAGTTCTTCGGCCCAGGGGCCTCGGTGCGCCCGGCCAGCGGCTTGATGACGGGGCCGCCGCAGACGCCGACGCCGGTCTGGATCAGGGCGTTGAGGAAGCTCAGGAACACCGCGTAGACCGTCTGCTCGGTGACCGGATTCTTGCCGGGGAGGCGGAAGGTGACCGGCAGCTCCTTGGTGAACTGCACCAGGATGGAATCGGGCAGCGGGCGGCCGGCGCGGTCCCGGTTGTTGGCCAGGATCATGGGGGTCTGGAGCACTTGGCCGGTCTGGCCGTCCACATAGAACTGGCACCGAGAGAACCAGCCCAGGTTGCCGGGGTCGGCGGCGTCGAACAGGAGCAGGGGCGACTGGCGGTCCACGATCGTCAACTCGAGCGAGACCGTTCGCTTTCCGTCCTCGAGCTTGGAGTCGAACCCGGCCTGCTTGGCGATGTTGGTGAGGATCTCCGGATCGAGTTCGAGCACGATCAGCTTGTGCTGCCCAGCTTGTGCAACCTGCATAAAGTCCATTCTAGCGGGTTTAGGGTGGAGGGGGTCTGGAAAGAGCTGTCAGCGGAAAGAGCCGTCAGCTGTTCCCAAGTCGGAATTAACCCAGGTCAACTCCGCAGAATTTGATGGCCTCCAGGTGTAGACGGGCGCATCGCAGCCGGGCGTGTCGACCTTGAATTCGTGGGACGGGGCGGTGGTGGCCAACGCGGCGATCGTGCCGGCCGGGACGAGCGGGGCGATCAGCGTGTATGTGACCAACCGAACGCACGTGATTCTGGACATCAACGGGTACTTCGCGCCATAGGGGCGGGGCGCTGGGCCGGACCGCGGCGTCGAGACAGATCTCAACCCGGAAGCGAGCCTCGACAGGAGTGTCGAGGCGGCAGGCAAGAGTGCCGGCAAGAGTGCCTGCGCCACGGGGACAACCACCAGTTATAATTCGAGGTTGGTGGCCCAACGCTCGATTGGCCTGTGATCCGCTCGCCTATGTCATATGGCAGAATCGGCTGGAGTGCGCTCGCGGTAGCAGCGGCGATTCTCGCCTTCCAGATCTTGGTGCCGCCGGCCATCGGTCTGGCCGATAATGGCGACTTCGCCAAGATCACCCGGGAGTTTGGCCTGTACCCTCCGGTGGATGACTTGGAAGTGTCCGCGTTCCGCTACATCCATCTCCAATACAATCTCCGGCCGGACAGCCACAAGGACACCGGGTTTCATTCCTCGGAAGAGTTGCCGATCCAGGCAGCTTTGTGGCTGAATCGCGTCGTTTCCCGGCGCGGCTTGTTCGACCTTCGCACGCTGGGAGTGGTTCACGCGGGGTTGTTCCTCCTTGCCTTTGCGCTCTGGATCGGTCTGCTAGGCCCGGAGCGTGCGGTGGTCCGGATCGCGCTCCCCGCCTTGGCCCTGTTCGTTCTCTGCGATGTGACATTCTCGGCCTGCTACAACTCCTTCTACCTGGACGCGGGCGCGTTCGTGTTCCTGATGCTCGCGATCGCGGCCCTGCTGCGGGCGGTGGTGCGGAGGCGGCCGGCAGACACCGTTCTCGCCCTCGTCTTTTGCCTGCTGCTCGTGACCGCCAAGTCGCAGCACGCGCTGCTGGCCGTTCCCCTGGCCCTGTTTCTGGTCTGGGAGCGGGAGGCGCTGTGGCCCCGGCGGCCGCTGCTCGGAGGCGCGCTGGCGGCCCTGCTGGTGGTGGGCGGCGGAGCGTTCGGGCTGGCCGAGGGCAGTCCCCCGGGCTACACTGGCCCGTGCCTGTTCAACATGATCTTCGAGGGACTGCTGCCGGCGGCGCAGAATCCTTCGGCCGAGCTGGCGAGCCTGGGCCTCGATGACTCGTACCTGCGCTATAAGGACATGGATGCCTACATGGATCGGTCGCCCATGCGGGATCCGCGCTGGTCACGCTCGTTTCTGGCCCGGACCTCTTTTCTCCGCCTGTCGGAGTTCTACGTGACGCATCCGAGCCGCGCGTGGCACGTGGCGAAGCTGGCGCTGGGCGAGGCGGCGCTGGGCCGTCCGCCGGGGATCGGCAACTACGACGAGTCGGCGGGCCGTCCACCCCATGCCCAGAGCAACGCATTTTCGCTTTGGAGCACGGCCCGACGGAAGCTGCTCAGCGGGGATCTGTGGGCGTATCCTCTCCTGTTCGCGATCTCGGCCGCTGTGGTTGCATGGAAGTTTCCGGCCGGGGGAGTGGCGCTCGGCCTCATGGGATTGATCGAGTTCGCGCTCGGGGCGATGACGGATGCAAGCGAGGTGACGCGTCATCTCTTCCTGTTCAACACGATCTGGGACCTGTCCCTTCTCGCCGCGGTCTCGACCCTGGTTCTGGCGTTCAACCGGCGCCTGCGGCAGAGGAAGGAACGCGATTCGGTGCGTCTCGATGCGGCCGAGACAGTTGCGTGTCCCAACCAGGCCATGCCGTGACGCCCCAACCGCTCCCTGGCGGTCGCGGCTCGGTAAGCTGTGACATGGACGAGATCGTCGTGAGAAGACAGAGAAGGAGCTTCGTGGCAACCAGGATCGTCGGTTGGATCGGGCTGGCAATTGCGGTAGGGATCGTGGTCTTCCAGGTGTTGGTGCCGCCGTCTATCGGTCTTGCCGACAACGGCGACTTCGGCAAGATCAGCCTGAAGTTCTCCCTGCGCGTTCCGTACGATCCGTCAATGCCTAAAGGGTCCCCCTATATCCACCTGCATTATGTGTTCGCGCCTGAGAGCCACTGGAAGAGCGGTTTCCACTCCGCCGAGACGGCGTTGGTTGACCTGGCCCTGCCGTTGAACCGGCTGGTCAGCCGCGTTGGTGGGTTCGACCTCCGCTGCCTCGGAGCGGTCCACGCAGCTTTGTTTCTGCTGGCATTCGCATTCTTTGCGCCGCTGACCGGGGCCGTGAGGCCGGTCCTTCAGGCCGTCCTGCTGGCTCTGGCGATCCTGTTCTTCTGCGACGCCATGTACTCGACTTACTACAACTCGTTCTACATGGACGCAGCGGCGTTCGTTTTTCTGATGCTCGCGCTGGTGTTTCTGGTGCGCGCGGTGCGGCCGGGCGAGCACGGGCCCGCCGACGCATGGGCGGCCGTGCTGTTCTCCGTGCTGATGCTGTGGGCCAAGTCCCAGCACGCGCTTCTCGCCATTCCGCTGATCGTATTCGTCCTTTGGAAGCGGCGCGCGATGTGGCCGCGGCGCGCGCTTCTGGCGAGCGCATTGGCGGTGTCGTTCATTGCGGGTGGCGCGGCGTATGCGCTGATCAGGGGCACTCCGCGGGGCTACGCCAACCCGTGCCTGTTCAGTATCATCTTCGCCAGGCTGCTGCCAACGGCGGAGAACCCCTCGGCCGAACTGGCCAGCCTGGGGCTGGACGACAGCTACCTGGACTACATGGGCATGAACGCGTACGGGCCCGAAGCTCCGATCCTGCGCAAGAATTACTGGGCCCAGGAGTTCCTGTCCAGGACATCGTTCGCGACCCTGGCAGGCTTCTACATCCTTCATCCGGCCCGCGCGTTCTATGTGGCAGGCGTCGCCCTGCAGGAAGCGGCGCTGCAGCGGCCGATAAGAGACGGGTTGGGCGACGTCGGCAACTACGACCCCTCGGCGGGCTACCCGCCGTTCACCGAAAGTAAAGCCTTCGCGGCGTGGAGCGCGGCGAAGGCGTCGATTCTTGGCAGCTGCCCCTGGTTATACCCGCTGGTGTTTGTCATCGCGGTCGGGATCGTGGCGTGGGCGCATCCGGCCGGCGGAGTCGCGCTGGGCATCATGGAGGTGCTCGAGTTCGGCCTGAGCGGCATGACGGATTCGGTCGAAGTCACGCGGCACCTGTTCTTCTTCAACGCGATTTGGGACGTGACCCTTTTCGCGGCCGTGTGCGTGCTGGTGCTCGGTCTGGACGCCAGGTTGAAGCGCCGGACGCGCGGTGCGGAGGCGAAATGATCTGCGCCACGAGCGAGCCGGCCCGATACCAGACCCGCTTTTCCGACGGCGAACACCGCGGAACCTGCGACGCAACGGTTGATAAAGGCGGGGGGCATTCGGGCTTCCGCCCACACGATTTGCTGGAGGCGGCGCTGGCAAGTTGCGTGAACATGGCTGTGCGGATGTTTGCAGATAACCATGCAATTCCTCTCGGTAGTGTAACGACCAAGGTGAGCCTCGATCGGACCCATCCGGACGAAGTTGTATTCCGGTATGAGGTCGGACTGGACGGTGAGCTGACGCCCGAGCAACGTGACAAACTCTTGCAGGCCGCCGCTGCCTGCCCGGTCCGCCGCACGTTATCGAAGAGGATCAGATTCGAGTGTGGTCCGGGTGGCGCACCCTGCTGAGGAATCTGGACAATGCGTCCGCCACCTTGATCAGCGGTAGCTCCCGGTAGTGCGTGAACTCCTGCTCCTTCTTGCGGAACTCGGTGAGCGCCGCCTCGGCTTTGGCCTCCAGATGAGCGATGTGCCGCTGGGCCTCCTCGCGGACCGCGGTATTCTTCTCCAGCGCGGCGAGTGCCGCCTCGGCTTTGGCCTCCAGGTGAGCGATGTGCTGCTGGGCCTCCTCGCGGATCGCGGTGTTCTTCTCCAGCGCGGCGAGTGCCGCCTCGGTCTGGGCCTCCAGGTGAGCGATGTGCCGTTGGGTGCTCTCGTGGATCTCGGTATTCTTCTCCAACTCGGCGAGTGCCGCCTCGGTTTTGGCCTGCAGGTGAACGATGTGCTGCCGGGCCTCCTCGTGCATCGCCGAGGTGTTGTCGCAGAGTTGTGCGAACATCACTTCCAGCTCTTTGATGCGTTGATCGCGGGAGGCCACCATCCGGCGGACCGCCGCGATGGCGGACGGCGCCTCGCCGGTCGGGACCAGCGGTTCTGCCTGGGCTACCCGATCAGCGAGGTCCATCATTTCCACGCGCAACTCCGCCAGCCCGTCCGGACGCGGGGCCGGCGCCTTCTTTCCCTCTCTCCAGGAACATCGCGCCTCCGAGCAACCCGACTCCAGATACCTTCCGGCGATCATGTCGCTACGCTGGGCCATGGCCGGCTGGCTGTTCCACATACGGCTTAGCGGGGTCTCGAAGAGATTTCCGATCGTGTCGGCGATGAAGCACACGCGGACATCGCCGTTCTCCGACACGAACAGCGTGGTCCACGGGTTGGGGCAGAGCCCTGCGGCGGCGGGCTCTGCCGTGGGTCCGGCAGAACCGGGCGCCCCCGCCGCCTGTCCATCGCCGTCCGGGGGGAGTGCGGCACTTGGCGCCTCAGCCAGGTCATCGCTATCGGGGTAGAGCCCCTCGGTCTCCTCGCGGAGAAAGGAAGCATCCAGGCCCTGCGACG
>CAZBQQ010000007.1:0-19554 GCA_964493965.1 uncultured Solibacteraceae bacterium | reverse complement strand
TTTCGGCCGGGCGGAGAAGGTTATCGCCGTTCTTGGGCTGGCAGCAGTGCGGGCAGTAGATGTTGCAGGCATTGCCGAACACCAGGCTCAGGCAGCGCGGCTGCGACCGCAGATAAATGTGCTGCTGGCGATACTCCAACTGGCTGAGGCGGAGGTTGTCTTCGTAGACGGTATCCATGATTACGCTCCGGCTTGCAGCAGGGGCGGCCAGAGGTTCTATTCAGAATACACCAGGGCGTTGTCGTTCAAGCCTGGAAGTTGTGCGAGGCAGCTGGCCACGGATGGGCCGGCGCCAACGAAGCGACCGGGTGCGGTCTGGGTACGAAAGTCCGTGTTCTTTGTCTGGGTCGATGGCGGGCTGGAGCGCCGGACGGCCGCAGCCGCGCCGGGCTCCAACAGCCCTTATTCCACGGTCCAGATTCCCCGATCCTGCCAGCCGCTATGTTTCGTGGGGCCGACGGCGATTACGGAGACTTTCACGTCGCCTTTGAGAACGTCGGTGAAGACCACGGGGACGGTCGCTACGATCTGGTTGCCACTGCGCTCGACCTTCACCTGGTTCGCGGCCACGCTGCACTTGTCGTTCGAGACAGTGCCCGAGGAACCAATGGGGATGCCGGGTTGCCAGTTTTTGTCGTCGTTGGTGCGAACGGCAACGTTGTTCACGCCGCCGTTGATGGTGATCCAGCAGGCATGCACGCTGTCGGCGATCGATTCGCCGAAGTAGAAGCCCAGAGCGCTGATATCGCCTGCACCTCCCGGGTACGAAGCCTCGAACCGGAACGTCTGCGTCCGGCCACGGCCGTTCGAGGGAGTCATGGAGCCGATTTCAGGAGGAAGGTCGCGCCCGCAGGAACAGAGGAACAATGCCAGAGCCGCCCCGCACAGGATCCGCGTTAGTAGGTGTCGTGATGTCATCTTCTCTCTCTTTCGATAACGGGCCAAGGGCTCAATAGGTCAATCCTGCCCGAGGCAAAATTATAGCATGGCGCCCAAGCCGCCAAGATCGCGAATTCTGCTGGGGAATAGCCCGTTTTCGCACCGCGGAAGCGCGAGCCCGCACGGCTTCCGGTTCGTTCGAATTCGTTCTCGCACCGCTGGCTGCGGCGCTTTCTCGGGAGCCGGCCCGCGGTGGATCTTGTGAGCTGCAGCACACAATCTGGTACACTTCCTGAGTGGGCGGGCCGGGTAGTGCCTCGCCTGCGGCAAGTGCCCGCGAGAAATCTCCTGTGTTTGCGAACTTCGCCGCATAGCGGAGGTGCCTTTGCGTGTTCGAGGGCCGGAAGCTCGCTGACACGGTGCCGGTCTTCCGTTGGGGAAATGAGCGGCTTTCTGACACATCCTCTGCTTCGCGGCGTGCGCATCGGAACGCCGGACTGGTTCGCCGCGCAGCGCGCCATGATCGGAGTCAAACCCGCCGTCAAGCGTTGTTACGACCGTTGGTACGGCGAGTTACTCGATGATGCGGACAGCGTTCCGGAATCGGCCCGCTCCGGAGTCATGGTCGAACTGGGTAGCGGCTCGAGCTATCTGAAGACCCTTCGCCCCGAGATCGTCAGCTCGGACGTTGAGCCCGGGGTGGCCGACATGGTGATTGACGGGCGGCGCCTGCCGTTTCCGGACGCCAGCGTGCGCGCTCTGATGCTGACCCACGTGTTTCACCACATTCCGGATGTCCGGCTGTTCCTTCGCGAGGCGGTGCGCGTTCTTCTGCCCGGCGGCGTGATCTCGATGGTGGATTGCACGCATACCCCCTTCGCCCGCTTCTTCTTCTCCCGAATCCATCCCGAGCCCTACGAAGCCGGCGCTCGGGAATGGTCGTTTCCCGAAGGCAACACCATGCTGGATTCCAACCAGGCGCTCACGTGGATTGTCTTTTGCCGGGATCGGGAACGATTCAGCAGCGAGTTCCCGCAGCTCCGCATGGAGCGGATGGCCTATTTGCCGTGGCTGGGGTATCTGCTATCCGGCGGCGTAAACCTGAGAAGCCTGGTCCCGCGCTTCGCCGCTCCGCTGGCGGCCGCCGCGGACGCCCTGGCCCGGCCGCTGGATCCTCTGTTCGCCATCCACTGGCATATCCGAATCCGCAAAGCCGAAGGTTCGCCGGGGCGATGAGCGGCGAGGCGGAAGCACTGGCGCGAGAAGCTCGAACGCTGCATCGGGCGCTGTTCGGTGGCGCGATCCCGGAGGAGGTTGTCCAACGTTACATCCGGGCGCACGATGGCTGCCCCGCTGCGCGGACCGAGGCCGCGCGCCGCGCGCTGGACATCATTCTGTCGCGTAACCTGGATGCGGAGGCGATCGAGTACGCCTTGAGACTGCGCAAAGGCGATCCCGCCCTCACGCAGAAGTTCCAGATACTCTTTTATCTGGTGGAAGTCCGATCCGCTTACTATCCCCGCTTCGTCAACGAGCGCCCCGGAGCCGCGCGCGCTGCGTGGGAAATGCTGCAGGCGGTCCAGCATTCGCTGGTGAAGTTTGTGAAGGGTTGTTACCTGATCCGGAGATACCACCTTGATTGACGCGATCATTGTGGGTTCCGGCCCGGCTGGTACGGCATCCGCATTGGCCCTGCGCGGGGCTCGCGTGCTGGTCCTGGACGTCGGATACACGGCGCCGGGAACGCCGGCCCTCGATGGCAACATCTATGCGGCCCGCCGCCAGCGAGAGGACCTGTTCAGCGAGTTGATCGGCGAAGGCTTCGAAGGGTTGCGGAACATCTCCGGCCGGAAGATAAGTCTGAAGCTAAAGTCACCTTTCACGAGTTATGTGGTTCATAACTGGGAACGACTCTGCCCGCTGTCTTCCACCAATTTCGAAGGTGTGGTCAGCTTTGCCCAGGGGGGGCTGGCCAACGCGTGGGGTGCCGGGGTCTACCGCTTCACCGATCGCGAGCTGTCCGAGTTTCCGATCAGCGCCTCGGACCTGACTCCTTATTTCGACGAGCTTACCGCGCATATCGGCGTGAGTGGAATCAACGACGACCTGGCCGCGTACTTCGGGCGGGATCTCTGCCTGCTGCCGCCCATCCGAATCTCCGCGGTCGCCCGGGAGATCCTGGCCGCTTACGAGCGCCGCAAGAGCCATTTCCGGGCCCGGGGGATTACGGTGGGGTTGCCGAGGCTCGCGGTTCTGACGGAACCGCACGATGGCCGGCCGGCTTACAGCTACGATAACCTTGAGTTTTTCAAGCCCTACAACCAGGCCATCTATAACCCTGTTTTTACGCTTGATAAGTTAGTTGCGCGCGGCGAGGTGGAATTGCGCCGCGGATTTCTGGTGACGCGCTTCGAGGAGCGCGAATCGTTCGTCGAAGTTACGGCACGAAACCTGTCGCTCGGTCAGGACGAGGTCTTCCGCGCGCGTAAGTTGCTGCTTGCAGCCGGCACGCTGTCTACCACGAAGATCGTTCTGGCGGCTCGCTCCGACACCCGCACCCGGCTTCCCCTACTCGATAACCCGATGTGCTGCATTCCCCTCATCCGGCCGCGATACATAGGCGCCGCGCTAGAGGTGAATGACAGCTCTCTGGCTCAGTTGAATGTCGTGTGCGAAGATGAATCGCTGTCCGGGCCCGTACAGGCGAGTGTCTACGGAACCACGGGGCCCTTGCGATCGGACGTCCTGTTCGAGTTTCCGCTGGCCATTTCGGCGAACCTGACCTGGGCCAGATATCTTTCGCCCGCCATGGCTTTGATGATGTTGTTTTACCCGGGCCAGCGCGATCCGCGGAATTACATATGCCTGCGTCCCAGCGGGGAACTGGAGGTGAATTACGAGTGGCGGTCGCCCGGCACCGTCGAACGGAAGCTGATCCGGGAGTTCCGGCGCATCGGATGCCTGAGTTTGCTTTCCCTGTGCCAGTATCCGCCCATGGGGGCCAGCCTGCATTACGCCGGCACGCTTCCCATGAGGCAGACCCCCGGAGAGTACGAAACGCACCCGGACGGCAGACTCGAAGGTACCCGCAACGTTTACATTGTGGACGGCGCCTGCTTTTCGGCCTTGCCTTCGAAGAACCTTACTTTCACGATCATGGCCAACGCGATGCGGATCGCCCGCGGCTTGCCGGGAGCGATGGCTTGAGAGTCTTCCTGACGGGAATCACCGGTTTCCTGGGTTCCAACCTTGCGCGGCACTGGCGCGAGCGGGGACACGCCGTAAGCGGTGCCGCACCCGATGTCGGGGACGGTGCCGGATTGATCCGTTACACTCTGGGCAACCCTCTGGAACCGTCTCTTCTGGGCGGAGTGGACGTCGTCGTGCACGGCGCCTATGATGCGGCGGCGAGTTACTCGACTAACTACGATGGGACCACTCTGATTTACGAAACCGCGCGGGAGGCCGCTGTCTCCCGGCAGATTTTCATCAGCTCTTACTCGGCGCGGCCGGACGCCGCCTCCGAGTATGGCAAGCTGAAGTACGCTCTGGAGCAGTTCTTCCTGGCGCAGGCCCAATCGGTGGTGCGTCCCGGGCTGGTCATCGGCAACGGAGGCCTGTTTGGCCGCAACATGCGGAAGATCCTCGCCTCGCCGGTGATGCCGCTGCTGGATGGGGGGCGCGACCAGCTTCCGCTGATCGGCATCCGGGACTTCACCGCGGCTATGACCGCCGTGCTGGAAGGAGAGCGCAGGGGAGCCTTCAACCTGTTTGACCCTAGTCTGGTCACGATGCGCACTCTGGTCCGGACCGTAAACACGGCGGCAGGCCATCGGGCGCTGTATCTGCCCATTTCCGCGTCTCTGGCGGAGGCTTCCCTGTCGGTTTGCGAGCGCTTCGGCGTGCGTTTGCCGGTTGACCGCGGCAATCTGCGCGCTCTTAAAGCGAATCAGCGGCCTATCCACGAATCGGACCTGGACGGCCTGGTATCGGGTCACGCGACAACCAACGCCGTGATTCAGGAAGCCGTGGCCGCCTTCATTCGTAGAGCAAAAGGTCGCTCATCGAGCGAGACATCGTAAGCGCGTCGCGGCAGCGCTCGCCTGTCAAGACGAGTCGTGGCCCGAACTGCAGGCGTTGCTCGAAGGATGGCAGCGGTTGAGCGGCTTCTCGACGTACAGATCGCGTTCATCCACTTCGAGTTCTAAGGGATGGAACCCGCGGCGGCGGATGCTTTCAGGCGGCGCACCTCGAACGCTCCATAGCTGTACTCCGTTTCCGTGTACTGCTCGAGGAACCGCGCTACCGCCCCAGGGGACGCCTTCTGCCCGCTGGCTTGAGTCGGCACGATGAAGTACTGGATATCCAGGGATTCGGCAACGCGTCCGTAGGCTTCAGGAGAGCGAAGGAACTCCACCTGGTGCCAGTATGGCCAACTGCGCCAGCCGGGTTCATAGGCCCTCGCGTTGAGGCCGGCGATGTCCGCGGTTTCGAAAACAGCGACGGGTTGCCCCGAATGCGCCTGGTTAAGATACGCGATCAGCTTCTTCACGGCTCCTTCAGACCTGAAGTTGTTCTCCCTCTCCCTGCGGTTGAACGGGTTCACGAAGAAGTCTCCGTGGGAAAAGCTCGAGGAAGGGAGGAAGTACATATTGAGGGCGAATACCACCAGCAGCACGGCCATCGCAGCGCGAAACAGCGTGCGGTCGGCGGTGCGCAGCAGACCGAGTACGACCGCGCAGGCCGCCGCGGCCAGCGCGAACGCCGGATACAGGTAGCGCAAATAGGGGACCCCGCTAAACGTCAGGAGGAAGGCGATCAGCGCTACCCCGCAGAACAGCCAAACCAGGTACGACCGCTTGCGGCTGAGCGCCAGGCACCCTAGGGGCACGAGCAGAAGATAGTGGAATCCCGCGGCCCCGTCCTGGCTCTCCAGAAACCAGCTCGAGTGGAAGAACAGGTCGTAGAATGTGTACGCATTCAGGTGCATGACCCAGCGCCAGTCCTTAAAAGACTCTCTGGCGTTGAACCACGGCGAATTGAAAGTGTGGTTCATAAAGGGGAAGACGGGATTCCCGGTCTTCAGCCATGAGAAGACGTAGGGTGGAGCGCCGAATAAGAGCACCAGCAAGACGGCAATGGCCGCGATGCGTGCGACGCCCGGCAGGGTCCGCCGGCGTGACAGCAGGTCCCAGGCGACGAATCCCGCGGCGGGGAAGAGAAATGCCGTGGTGCCCAGCTTGGTCGCCAGGCCGGCCCCGAACAGCACCGCGGCCACATACAGCCAGCGGGGAGCGCCGGTGGTATGAAAACGGTCTACCGCCAGGACAGCTCCGAACACGATGGCGGCCCATGCGTTTTCGGAGAACAGGGATCCGGTCACCAGTTGCACCAGCGGACTCGTGGAGAACAAGCCGGCCAGCAGCAGCGCCCAGGCCGGAGGAAGGTACCGGCGGCAGACCACATAGATCAGGCCGGTGAGCAGGGCGAGAAAGGCGAAGTTCAGCAGATGTGCGGCCCACTCGCCGCCCGGCAGAATCACCGCTGTGAAGCACCAGTCGGCCCCCAGTGGGAGCATCGCCCAGGAGTAGCATCGGAAGTCGAAGGGCCAGTAGTGCCGGAACCCGATCCACAGGGGTGGCACCAGGTGCACTCCTACCGCGTCCACGCTCACGTCCGGTTTCGCCATAACCAGGAAGTGGCAGAACAACGGAAAAACAGCCAGCGCTAATGCGGCGTAGGCGGCGCGGCCCGGGAGCACCACCGGCCGGAACAGACGGGCGCAGTCAATCAGGCAGGAGCGGGTCAGGCGCGGGCGAATGGCCAACGGTACGCAAAACGCGGCCAGATAGGTGGCGGCGTAGTTCACGCGGAAGTGTACGGCGATCCAGACAACGCCCATCCAGACGGCCAGGCCCAGGAGCAACTCGAGCAGTCGCGAGACCGCATCCGGAGCCTCCTCGCGGCGGAGCAGGAGCGCGCCCGTGACCGCGCATGTGAACAAGTAGAGCAGGACGACGAGCACCGCCAACGGTCCAAAAGCAGCGCCAAAAGCCGCGAGCGAGACAACGAGCGTGGCGGGCGCAAACCAGGCGGGCGCGAAAACGACGAAGGCCGCCGTCCATGCCGCATACCATCCGGCTACGAGTTCCAGACGGCGCAGGCCGGACCGAAGCCACATGTCCTGTCTCAGCAGGTGGCAGGTGTACATGCCCCACACTATGGAGGCCACGCCGGCTAAGAAGACGACCCAGGCGGCGGCACGAAAGAGCCGGGAGACGGGGCGCGGAGTCTCCTCATCGGCAGCCTCCTCGCCGATCCTGGCACGTTCGGGGGGATCCGCCTCCGAAGGCCGGCTGAATATGAACTCGCGCTGAAGCACGAAGCTGGCAATAAAAAGCAGGCCTTCGGTGAGAGGTTTGGCGAGCGGCACCCCAAGCCATCCGCTATCGACCAGGCCACGGATCATGCTGTAGGACACCAATCCGTGCGCGAGCGCCAGCATCAGGAATTTCGGGAATTGGACGCGCGAGCGTCCATGGGAAAGGAAGACCACCCTCCGCGCAGCCGTATATTGAAACACGATGGCCAGCGAACGTGCGGCTATCTGCGAGATCAGGATGTCGTGGGCCTGGCTGTACGTCAGGAAGAACACCAGGTTGTCGAGGAGCGCCGTCAGGATCGAGACCGTCGAGAAACGGAGCAGCACGGCGTAGGTTCGCAGAGAATCGAATAGCGGGTTGAAGTGCGATGACTTGTTCCCGGGCTCATAGATCGTGCGAACGGTTTGTTCGAGCACCGGCCAGCCGTGATGCTTCGCCATCATGAGCATGTCGAGCTCGAACTCGTAGCCGCGGGAATCGACTTGCAGCAGGGCGGGCATCATGGCCCGTGGAATTCCGCGCAAACCGGTCTGCGTATCTTGCAGGCCTTGGCCCACCAGCAACCGGAACACGGTTCGCGTGACCGAGTTCCCGAAGCGGCTTCGGAGAGGTACGGCGCCGTCGAACTGGCGCGCGCCCAGCACGAGCTGGCCGGGTTTGTCCGCCAGCGTGCGTGCGACCGCCAGGATGTCTTTGAAGTGGTGCTGGCCGTCGGCGTCCGCCGTGACAACGCCCACACAGTCCGGCAGCTCGCACAACGCGTAGTTCATGCCGGTCTTCAGGGCCGCGCCTTTGCCCAGGTTGACCGCGTGGCGCAGCAGGCGCACTTTGGGGATTTCGCGCGCCCGCTCAAAGATCGGCGCATAGGCCGGGCCGCTGCCATCGTCCACCACGATGATAGTCTCGATATCCGAACCGGCGAGAGAACCGAGCAGGTTCAGGAGAGGCTCACCCGGCCGCAAGGCTGGAATCAGTATGGCAACGCCCATGGTTAGTCTATCCACTATAGGGCAATCGGGATCTTTCAGCGCTCGGGCGGTGGGGTGCAGTTGCCGGCGCGGAATTCTTCATAAACGTCGCGGTCGTGGATAAGCTGGTCTTGAATGCACAGCCCGTGGGCCCCGGCGAGTTCCAGGATCGATTGCCGGTAGGCCTTCAGTTCCGGGGCCGCCCACGGCGACTCATCCTGAGCCAGGCGCAACAGCGTGATGGAACCCAAGCCTTTCGAGCGCAGGCATTCGGACAAATTGTCGTAGAAGGTTGGATCGAGGGGGTCCGCAAGCCACCGCCCCTTGTCACGGAAGACCAGCATCTGCTCGGTCCCCCGGCTCACACGATAGATGTCGACATTCGGAACGGATGTCAGGCGTCCGATGAACTTCCACTTCCACGTGTCGTGGTGCACGAAGAACGCGATGACGTTGTACTGATCGACATACACGGCTTCCGGCGCGGGGAACCGATTGTTGAACCTGGCCATCTGATCGGTCATGAGGGTTTCCGTGACCTTAGGGAAGGCCTCGAATTTCGAGTAGCCCACCGCGGCGATCGCCAGCGCGAGAACCGCTGCCAGCGCATATGCGGCGGGTCGAGGTATCGCGGCGGCAAGGCGGTCCGGAAGAAGGAAGGCGCACAGAAGCAGGAAAGGCAAGAGGAAGTACTGCTGCCGCATAAGGCCGCCAAAAGGGTACAAACGCACCATCGAGGCCACCATCAGTTCAATCAGAAGGATAACAGTGGCTGCTATCGTGGCCGCGGCAGCCGCGTTCTTTGGCTCCCCGATGCGGCGGACCAGCCACAACGTGCCGGACACTGCCAGCAGCAAACCGCACGCTATTACCAGGAAGGCAGACCGGGAAGGGGCGGGCCAGGGCGAAAAGAGGTCGAAGGTGTTGCGGAGGCCTCGAAAGAGGAACTCGCTCCTCGAGTCCTGGCCGCTGGGGTCGTAATAGTACGCGAGCAGGTGCCCCTTTGTTATGGCGCTGCCGCTGAGTTGCTTGACGTAGGGCAAGGCGACGACGGCAAAAACCGCGCCGAAGGTCGCCGCCTCTCGGGCCCATGCCTTCAACAAAGGCTCCCGGCGTCGAAGAAGGGGCAGAACTACGCCGATACCGAACAGCGCGCAGACGAAGAAGACAGCACAGTATTCCGTCAGGCAGGCCAGTACGGCACTGACAGCGAAGAACACTCGTGGCCGCAACGATCCCGCCGGCTCCTCACGGTCGATCGCGTCCAGGAAGAACGTGTAGGCAATCAGCATCAGGAAGCTGGCCAGCATGTACGCCCGCACTTCGCAGGAGATGACGATGGCGGGCAGCGCCAGGGCAAGCGCCAGGGCCACGAGCGGAGGGGTCAGCTTCGAATGCGTCATTTTCGCGGCGACCTTGCCCAGCGCCACGACACTCGCGAGGCCTGCCAGGAGCGGGATGGCGCGGTAGGCGAGATGCGACTTGCCCAGCCAAAGCGTCCACCGCAGCACGAACATGTACAGCGGCGGATGGTCGAGATGCTTGTAGTCCCAGACGAAGTTCCGCCAGCGGTCCTGCTGCGCCACGAAGACGTGCCAATAGCCGTCGTATTCGACGTACTGGGTCGCGGCTAAGTAGAGCCTTGGGATAGCGGCGAGCAAAACGATTCCCAGAAGCAGGAAGTCCAACCGGTCGAGACGGAATTTGGCGGGCGAGGAGAGCCGAGAATCGCTGAGGCGTGGCTGCATGAACTCTCTATGATAGCTTTCCGCCCGCGGGTCCGCTCCTATTTCTCGCAGCTCCGTTCCGAGCCGCGCGCGGCCAAACCGTCAATGAACTTCGGGGAGAGCGCGATCCCGGGAGAAGGCCGCTACGACGTCTTGAAGGTGAGCCAGGCCGGTCGAGGGGCGGAGGTGCCAGAGAGTCTGGGCTAACCGGATGTCGGCGACCAATCGGTCGGTCTCCGCCTGGTAATGGCCGGGTCCTGCCCGTTACAAGGACATGGATCGAAGTTCTCGCCTAGGACCGATACCCGCCGCCGGTGCCTGCCCCGCGCGAGAACCGCAGCTCCGGCGCCTCGGGCTCGGGCAGGTTAATTCGCTTGCGCACCAGCCACACCGGCCGCCGCTTCACTTCCTCGAACAGCCGGCCCACGTACTCTCCCAGGATTCCCAGCGAGATCAACTGCACGCCGGACGAGAAAAGCACCACAAACACCAGCGACGTCCAGCCAGGCGCGTTGCGCGGATTGAATCCCAGGAAGGTGAAGTTGGTCAAGTATTGGAGGACCACCAGAAAGCCCCCGAGTATCGAGAAGGCCGCCACAACGACGCCCATCAGAGCGATGAACTCGAGCGGGCGGTAGCTGAAATTGATCATCCCGTCGGCCGCCAGTTTGAACAGCTTGCGGAACGTGTACTTCGGTTCTCCGGCGTACCGGGCATGGCGTTCGTAAGCCAGGCCCGTCTGGCGGAAGCCAACCCAGGTCCGCAACCCCCGGATGAAACGGTTCCGCTCCGGCAAATCGTTCAGTGCGTTCACAACATCGCGCCGCATGACGCAGAAGTCACCGGCGTCCAGGGGTATGTCGATGCCGGCCATGCGCTTCAGGAGCCGGTAGTACAGGTAGTAGCAGACTCGCTTGAGCGGACCCTCCTTCCGCTTGGTGCGAATCGCATAGACCACGTCCCAGCCTTCGCGAACCTTCTCCAGGAATGGCAGCAGGCAGTCCGGTGGATCCTGGAGGTCGGCATCGATCACCGCCACAATGTCGCCCTGGGCGTACGCCAGTCCTGCGGACACAGCCGCCTGATGACCGAAATTTCGCGACAGGCTGACCACCTTCAGCCGTGGATCGCTGGCCAGCCGCTCGAGGATCTCCAGAGTCTGGTCACGGCTGCCATCGTCCACGATCACCAGTTCGAAGTCTTCACCCCACGCAGGACTGGCGGCACACACGCGGCGATACAGTTCCTCGATGCCGTCGGCCTCGTTGAATGCTGGCGCTACGAGGGAAATCATATCGGTCGCCTCGCTACCGCAAGCAGGGAAGTGCCCTTCCTGCACACGCCGAACCGCGTGAGACAGCGATCCAGCCAGAACGCGGCCTGCATCAACCATCGCAGGGGGTATCCGGGGAGTTCCAGATAGCGCAAATAGGTCTGGTCCGGAGTCTCGTTCGGGAGGCCTTTCTTCTGGGACCGCTGATGGCGGATGAGGTAGTAGATCAACTGACCCCACCACACGAGCCTGAGGCCGCTGAATCCGGCGGCCTCCAGGGTCTGGCGCAGGGTTTCGGGGGTGTAACGGCGGCGGTGTCCCTGGATGGCATCGAACTCACTGTACAACTCAGGTAGAGCCGGAACGCTGAGTATCAGCAAGCCGCCAGGCTGCAAGAAGCGGCACAACTGGCGCGCTGCCGCCACGTCGTCATCGATGTGCTCAATCACATCCATAGCCAAAACGGCTTCGAAGGTTTCGTCGACCGGCGTGATCTGAGTCAGGTCGCAGACCGCCAGCCGGCGTTCGGGGGCGTTCAAACGCTCGAGCATTTGTTCGGATATGTCGGAACCGGTCAGGCGGTACCCGTCGGATTCCAACGCCAGTAAGGTGCTGCCCCATCCGCATCCTGCGTCCAGCACTCGCGCCGGCGGCAGCACTCGTTCCCGGCGCAACAGCCACCGCACCAGTTCGCTCCGGCTGCGCCACCATGGATGTGCCCGCACCCGATCCCCGAGGCGCACAAGAATCCGTTGATCCATGTTGGTATCGGCATCGCCGCGGGACCAGATCTCGATGGGCATCGGAACTCAGCGTAGCACGGCCGGGAACGAGGCCGACGGCGTTATTGCCCGCTGTCCCCGCCTCCGGTAGTCGAACGAGTCATGGAAGTATAACGCGATTCGCCAGGGGGCTTTGTCGCGGCACAACGTACTATGCTAACATCCAATTTCCTTGCCAGACTCCCGCTCGACGCCTCGCGCGCGGCGTAGGGGTTTGAACGTGAGCGAGAGGAGCATGATGAACAAACCGAGGAAGTACTGGGTGGCAGTGACGGCTACAGCCGCGTTGTTCGCTGCGGGCTGGGCATGCAAGAAGGATGTGTCGCAGCAGGATGAGAGCCTGCCCCTGTTGAGCGCGATCGCGGTGGGGCAGCCGCGAGCGGAACGCCAGCTGGTGGATGGCTTTTGGGCCGTCGAAAACAACGCGTGGCGATGGACCAAGCACAATTTCTCTGTCCGGCTAATGCCGCCGCCAGACGCGATGCAAAAGGGCGCCACCCTGGATTTCCGCTTTACGCTGCCGGACACGGTGATCGTACGGAGGAAGTCGGTAACCCTCTCGGTCTCAGCGGGAGACGTGCCGCTTCCACCGGCGACCTACACGGCCGCGGGCGACTACTCGTACAAGTCCCCGGTTCCGGTAACCGCGTTCAAGGCGGGAGAGCCCGTGAAGATCGTGTTTAGCACGGACCAGTTCCTGGCGGCCGGCGAAGTGGACGCCCGGGAACTGGCTCTTGTCTCGCACAGCTTCGCCCTGGTTCCCAACAAGTAGTTAAGCTCCTGTCCGGTTCAGGGGCCGTGCGAGGCCTCTCCAGGACCTTCGCCCGCTCGGCCGTCGCTCCTACCCCCACGTTGGGAGAGATCTTCGCGCGAGAATCCAGGCGATGCGTAGATACTACATATCCAGCGCTTGGGGGGCGCTTCGCCTGGTTATTGATCGGCCGGCCTCATGCTGGGCGTGAATCTGCCGATATGAAGGTCTGTGTTTGAGAGCCACCCCTTTGACGCTAAAGGTTGCGAGAGGGGGTGGTTGTGGCGTAGACTAGGGCGCTCCGAAAAAGTTGGGCATCTTGGGAACTTTCACGCAGGTACTGCGTCCAATAAGGGCTTGGCGGCTTTGAGCCGCCTGGAAAAATTCTGGAACCGAAATTGCTCGACGTGAATCTGAGATTGGTATGAGAGTGACGTCTGGGGGCGAGAGGGTCGGGACCTGGGATCGGACAGCAGCCTGGATCTTAGCTCTGGGCGCTCAGGTTTCGTGGAACTTTTTGGCTAAGATTGCGTCTACGAACGGTAGCCGTGATTTTGTGCTGGACAATGGCGACGGTTTGATTAATACTGTCTAATAACGCATGCACTATTAAACATGCTTAATGTTAGCGAGGAGGGGGAGACGCGATGACCAAGACTGAGTTGAGCAAGTTCAAACAGATTCTGGCGGCAAAGCAGGCCGAACTGGCCGACATCCTGAAGCGGCGGGATGAGATTGCCATCGAGAAAAGCCCGGATGCGATCGATGAAGTGACTCGGGCGGCCGAGCGCGAGCTGGCAATCCGCAACCTGGATCGGGAGTCCAACCTGCTGCGGAATGTGCGGGCTGCTCTGAGGCGCATCGACGAGGGCTCCTTCGGAGTGTGCGCGCACTGTGAAGAAGATATCAGCCCGAAGCGGCTCGCAGCGGTTCCATGGGCGCCATTCTGTATACGGTGTCAGGAAGCTGCCGACCGCCACGAGCAGGACGCCACAGCAACTCTGGAAGGGTTGCTGATGAACGCGGCCTAGACCGGCTTCGACCTGGCTTAGACCGCACGGGACCGGCTGTCAGAGGGCGCGGGCTCACGCTCGCGCCCTCCGTGTTTTCAGCCGCGGATTGCCACGGCGGCTACCATGCGTCCGGTCTTGCCGTGGTCGCGCCGCCAGGAGTGAAACTCGCCGGGCTGGCAAGAAGTGCATGGCGCATTCGCGAAGATTCGCGAGGCGTCGAGCCCGGCGTCAATGAGCTGACGGCGGTTGATCCCGGCCAGGTCCAGCTTGGCACGGCCCATCAGACCGAACTGGCTGGCCACTTCGGGCCCCACTTCATAACAGTTCGCGCAGATGCCGGGGCCAATGGCGGCCAGCATGTCCTGCGGGCGGCTGCCGAACCGTTCTCCCAGAGACTGAACCGCCGCGGCTGCAATCGCCTGAGCGGTACCGCGCCATCCGGCGTGGACTGCGGCTACCGCGCGCCGGCTTTCGTCCACCAGCAGGACGGGGATGCAGTCGGCGGTGCGGATGGTCAGGTAGCGTCCAGGGCTGTTGGTAACCAGGCAATCCGCCTGGCCCAGGCAGCCGGCGACCCCGTCCGCCCAAACGCAGCGGGCCGAGTGCACCTGCCGGACCCAGACGGGAGGCCCGGGAGTCCAGGAGCCTGCCAGACGGGTGCCAAAACCGTGGTCCAGCCACGACAGGCGCTCCAACTCCTCGACGCGGTAAACGTGGCCCTGGTCTTTGTAGAACATCGGGCGGGAAGCTTCTACGCGCTCTTCATCTGCGCGATCATGACCTGCTTCTTGAAGTCCTCGAGCATCGATTCATCCAGGCGCACCTCGGTGGGCCGCCGGGTCAGCGTGGTCATCCCGTTGATCTTGTCCTGGAGCTTGAGAAGCCCGTAGAACAGGTTCTCGGGGCGCGGCGGGCAACCCGTTACGTAGACGTCCACGGGAATGATCTTATCCACTCCCTGCAGGACGGAGTACGTGTTGAACGGTCCGCCGACGCTCGAGCAGGCGCCCATCGAAATCACCCATTTCGGATCGGCCATCTGGTCGAACAGGCGCTTGATGACGGGCCCCATCTTCAGAGTGACCGTGCCGGCGACGATCATCAGGTCCGATTGCCGGGGGCTGGGCCGGAAAACCTCGGCTCCGAAACGGGCGATGTCGAACCGCGGGGCGCCGCTGGCGGCAATCATCTCGATAGCGCAGCAGGCCAACCCGAAGGTGAGCGGCCACAGCGAAGACTCCCGGGCCCAGTTGAAGACATAGTCCACGGACGTGACCAGGACGTTCTTCTCAAATTGATTCTCCAGGAAGGGCATCGGGTGCTCGAAGACCCCTATTGTAGCATCTGCGCGAGTGGCTTCCGGCCGCCGTTGTGGGGCAGGACTCCAGTCCTGCAGCGGGTCTCCAGACCCGCCTCCGTCCGGCGCAGCTCTCGAGGGCTGCCCCACACATCCGCCACAAATTGCCCGCGCGAGAATCTCCGGGCTCGGCCCACTACCTTGTCGTGAGATTCCGGGTGGCCATCCTCGCAATCTGCCTGCTGTCACGGGCGCATGCCCAGATCCCGGAGCCCGCCGCCAAGGCCTACGAGGCTCTTCGCGCCAAGGACTACGACGCCGCCATCCCTTTGTTTCGAGAGGCGATCGAGCACGCGCCCGCCAACGCGATCCTGCGTCAGGACCTTGGTTATACCTATCTCAAGGCCGGCGAGAACGAGGCCGCGCGCGACCAGTTCGCCGCGGCGTTGCGCCTGGATCCCAGCGCGGAGCGTATCGCGCTCGAATACGCGTTCCTGTGCTACGAAACCAGGAAAACGGCGGAAGCGCGCCGCACCTTCGACCGGATTCGGACAACTGGCAGCCCGGAAGCCCGCGTTGTAGCCGGGCAGGCTCTCGAGAACATCGACCGGCCGCTGGTGGAAGGCATTGCCCGCTGGGGCGCCGTGGTGGCTAAATCGCCCCAGGACTTCAGCGCCCATATGGAACTGGCGCGGCTGGCGGAAGGGCATAACGACCCAGGGCTCGCGGCCCAGCATTATATGGCGGCCTGGGAGCTGCGGCCCGGCGAGCGGCAACTGCTGCTCGACCTGGCCCGTGCCTGGCAGGACGCCGGCCGCATGGAAGACTCCCGCGCGGCGCTGATCGCGGCAGCTCGCGGGTCCGAGCCCTGGGTGGCGGAGCAGGCGCGCGAGCTTGCGCCGCAGCGCTGTCCGTACGCCCCCGAGTTCCGGCGCGCCCTGGACCTGGACCCCGCCAACTTCGGCATGCGCCGCGAGCTCATCTTCCTGCTCCTCGAGGTCAAGCAGACGGACGAGGCCGAGCGCGAGCTGCGAATTCTTACCGACATGGCGCCCCAGGACATGCTGGCCGCGGCGCAGTTGGGCTTCCTGCTGCTGGCCGGGCAGGACCGCGCCGGCGCCATGGTCTACCTCGACCGCGTGCTGAAGTCGGGCGATCCGGAGCTGGTGGCGCGCGTCAAGGCCGCCCTGAAAACCGCGCCCGAGTTGAAGCAGCGCAGCGCCGTCCCTACCCAGCCGGTCAGCGCCAAGGCGATGGGCCAGCGCAGCTACGCGAAAGCGTACATGCAGGATGCGGCACGGTACCTCGAGGTCGCGCACGAGACCGATCCCGCGGACGACGAGGTCATGCTGATGCTGGGCTGGGTGTACAACGTCCTCCAGCAGGACCAGATCGCACTCGGCTGGTTCGATCAAGCGCGGCGCAGCCCCGATCGCCGGATCGCTTCGGAGGCCGGCCGCGCCTATCACAATCTGCGGCCCGGCTTCGCCCGATGGCGGTTCACCGTCTGGGCGTTGCCGTTCTACTCCACGCGCTGGGACGACCTGTTCTCTTACGGGCAGATCAAGGCCGAATACCGGCTGGGTAAGCTTCCCTTCCGGCCCTATGTCTCCGTGCGCTTTCTCGGAGACGTGCGCGCCGGCATACCCGTGGAGACGCGCGGCGCGCAGCCGGTCTGTTGCCTTTCCGAAAAGTCCTTCGTGACCGGTGTGGGCGTGGAGACACGCTACTGGCACCGTGCGATGGCCTGGGCCGAAGCCGGGGCCGCGATCCGCTACAGCTCCATCCCCGACACTGGCTTCCGCGTTCAGGACTACCGTGCCGGCGTGTCCTACAGCCGGGGTTGGGGCAGCCTGCTGGGGAGCGAGAGTCCCGGCTTCTTCGCTGAAAGCCACGATGACGCCGTCTTCGTCAGCCGTTTCGGCAACGATACGATCGCGTACTCGCAGAATCAGGCCGGCTACACGGTTCGGCCCTTGGCGGGGTTGCGCGTGCAGTTGTACGGCAACGCCAATCTCACCGTGGACTCGAAGCGGCAGCCGTGGGCCAACTTCGCGGAAGCCGGTCCGGGCCTGCGTTTCCGCTGGGCGAGCATGCCTCCGGCACTGGTGTTCACGGTGAATGCGCTGCGAGGCGTTTATCTGCAGACGACGAAGTCGTTCAACGACGTGCGTGTGGGGTTCTGGTATGCGCTCACCCGATAGCGTTGTGGGGCGGACCCCCTGGTCCGCGGCCGACGCCCTCGTCGGCCTGGTGCTCGCGGCGACGGATGGCGGGTCCCGGGGGACCCGCGCGGACCGGGGGTCCGCCCCACAAAGACGCGCTCGTCTGATCTGTCTCGGCCTGCTTTCTTGTCTCGCTTTGACTGCGGCCCCGCGACTCTCGTTCTCCGTTGTCGGCGCGGACCCCGGTGGTTGGCCCCTGATCCTCTCCGCGATGGGATTTCAGCCGGCGGCGGAACCCGGCCACGCCGGCATCGTGGTGTTGCGCCAGGGTGCCAAAGGCGAGGCCGCGGACTACCAGGGGCGGCTGGACGGAGGCGCGTTTCTGATCCTCGAGGGGCCGTCGGAAGTGGCCGAGTCGCTCGGTTTCCATGCCGGAGAGCGCCGCGTTCACGTGCAGAGCGTCGAGGACTTGCGGCGACCCGAGTTGCGCATCGTCTGGGCGGAAGCGCTGGATCTGCCCGTATTCGAAGTGCCCCCCGGCGCCCGCGTGTTTGCGCGCGAGCGCTGGCAGAAAGCGCCGCTGGTGGCCGGAATGCGGCGCGGCGCCGGGGCCATCCTGTGGGTCGCCGCGCCGCCCGGTCCGAACGGGTACGAGCGCCTGCCCTATTTGCCGCACGCGCTTCGCGACCTCGGTCTCGATCCGCCGCTGGCCTCGCGCCGGCTGTGGGCCTTCTTCGATTCTTCCTACCGCAGCCGGGCGGATGTCGACTACCTGGCCCGGCGCTGGCGGCGTTCCGGCATCGCTGCCCTTCAGGTGGCCGCCTGGCATAACTTCGAGCCCGACGCCGAGCGCGACGCGTACCTGCGCAGCCTCATCCGCGCCTGCCACAGGAACGCCATCCTGGTCTACGCCTGGCTCGAACTGCCGCACGTCAGCGAGCGGTTCTGGCAGGATCATCCGGAGTGGCGCGAGAAGACCGCGGTGCTCCAGGACGCCGCGCTCGATTGGCGCAAGCTCATGAACCTCGCCAACCGCGACTGCTTCCACGCCGCCGCCGGCGGGGTCCGCGAGCTGATCGGCCGCTTCGATTGGGACGGCATCAACCTGGCCGAGCTGTATTTCGAATCGCTCGAAGGGGCCGCCAATCCCTCGCGCCTCACGCCCATGAACGACGACGTGCGCCGCGAATTCCGCGCCTCGAAGGGCTTCGATCCCATGGAGCTCTTTGCCGCCGGCAAGTCCCAGGATGCCGCCCGCCTGCGCGCCTTCCTGGACTACCGCGCCGCTCTGGCCGAGCGCCTGCAGCGTGAGTGGATCGCGGAGATGGATTCGATTCGCCGCGACAAGCCGGATCTCGACCTGGTCCTGACGCACATCGACGACCGCTTCGACACCGGGATGCGCGACGCGCTCGGGGCCGATGCCGCGCGCTTGCTTCCGCTGCTCGATCAACACGATTTCACGTTCGCGATCGAGGATCCAGCCACGGTATGGAATCTGGGGCCGCAACGCTACACGGAGATCGCGAAACGCTACCAGGCCCTCACCAAACGAACGGAGAAGCTGGCCGTGGACATCAACGTCGTGGACCGCTACCAGGACGTTTATCCCACCAAGCAGCAGACCGGCACGGAGCTGTTCGAACTGGTGGCGTCGGCCTCGCGCGCGTTCCCGCGCGTGATGCTGTACTTCGAGAACTCCATCCTGGCGCCCGATCTCCCGTTGCTCGCCGCCGCGGGCGCGAGCGCGCGCCTGGAGCAGACCGAGGGGCGGCTCGCCGTGGAATCGGCGCGGGGCATCGGCGTAGTGTGGAACGGCCCTGCCCGGGTGGACGGGCGCGCCTGGCCGGCCAGCGACGGCGAGATGGTGTGGCTGCCGGCGGGCGCGCACACGGTGGAAGCCGCCAAGGCGGCGCCCGCCACGCGCATCCTGGATTTCAACGGCGATCTCGAAAGCGCGTCGGCGACGACGCACGGCCTCGAGTTCGGATATGTGGCGGTCTCGCGAGCCGTTGCCGCGCTCGATCGCAAGCCGCTCCGGCAGCAGATTGACGGCGCGCCGGCGCCCATCGAGTTTGCGAACCCGGACGGTCCGCCCTTCGTGGTGATACTCCCCCGTGGCCAGCATCTGGTTGAACTGGAAATGGATGACATCACGCAGGGCCGACCGGCCGGATTCGCCGGCGAGGCAAGCAATCCCGCCGGGAAGCGGCTACAATCGAAAAGTACGCGCCCGTAGCTCAGCTGGATAGAGCGCTTGCCTCCGGAGCAAGAGGTCGGGTGTTCGAATCACCCCGGGCGTACCACTCTTTTCTA
>CAZBQQ010000006.1:26391-73760 GCA_964493965.1 uncultured Solibacteraceae bacterium | reverse complement strand
GTCCGCAGCAACAGAACGCGTCGCACAACGCCTACGTCATGGAGCAGCAGACGTATAAGATGCGGTAGCGCGGCGGCTTCTGCCCGTACAATAGCCGGTAGGGGGGCAGAGGCATGACACTACGCGAGTTCTATCTGGAGCGGCGGCGGGCGGAGTCGCCGGTCTTCATGCGCGTGCTGAGAGCACTGCCGAAGGAGGCGTTCGGCTACAAGCCTCACGAGCGTTCGCCATCGGCGGAACAGGTGGTCTGGACGCTCACCCGCGAACTGCGCTCGTGCCTGGACGTGGTCGTTGAGAATCGAGCCGAGTGGAAAGAGCTTCCTCCGCCGCCGTTCGAAGAGATGGTGGAGATGTTCGAGCGGTGGTCGAACGAGTTGACGGATCGCGTCTCGAAGATGGATGACGCGGCCTGGGAACGGGTGGCGCAGTTCTATTACGGTGGCAAGGTGGTTTCCGAGCAGCCGGTGGGGACGTTCCTGTGGTTCATCCTATTCGACGCGATTCATCATCGCGGCCAGCTGTCGGCGTACCTGCGACCGATGGGCGGCAAGGTGCCGTCGATTTACGGACCGTCGGCGGATGCGAGGGCGTAGACTCCTCTCACCATCTCCAGTGAAAAAGAAGATGGCCGAGCAGACACCAAGCCGCGAGTACCGCCAATAGCGCAGAACTCACCACGGCACGGGGGAGCTTCTTGTCCTTCGTCCGGGCAATCGCGTCCACGATCCAGGCCACGCCAATGAGCAGCCAGACTCCGCCCCAGATGGGCCAGTGAAGCGTTAGTTGAATGGCGCCCATGCAAATGCTGGTGGTCGCCATGATCCACGCGCTCTGTGTTGAACCAGCCGGCAGCTCCCTGCTTCGCATCGAACGGCACCCGATGAGATCATACCTCAATCGGACGGCCAGCTGGTGGGGTTACGCGCTTCCCTTGACGACGGCCTCGGCTTCCGCAGGCGTGAAGGTTTCAACCTTGGCCGAGATGTTCATCGAGCAAAACTTGGGGCCGCACATCGAGCAGAAGTGCGCATCCTTGAAGCCAGCGTCGGGCAGCGTCTCGTCGTGCATCGCGCGGGCGGTCTCGGGATCGAGCGAGAGCTCGAACTGCCGGTTCCAGTCGAAGCGGTAACGAGCGCGGGAGAGTTCGTCGTCGCGGTCGCGAACACCCGGGCGATGGCGCGCAACATCAGCGGCGTGCGCGGCGATCTTGTAGGCGATGATGCCCTGCTTGACGTCCTCGCGGTTGGGCAGGCCGAGGTGCTCCTTAGGCGTCACGTAGCACAGCATGGACGCGCCGTACCAGCCGATCATCGCGGCGCCGATGGCCGAGGTGATGTGGTCGTAGCCGGGTGCGATGTCGGTGACCAGCGGGCCGAGCGTGTAGAACGGCGCTTCGGCGCACATCTCCATCTCCTTCTCGACCTGTAGCTGGATTTGGTCCATGGGGATGTGGCCGGGGCCCTCGATCATCGTCTGGACGTCGTACTCCCACGCCTTCTTCGTGAGCTCGCCCAGGGTTTTCAGTTCGGCGAACTGCGCCTCGTCGCTGGCGTCGGCGATAGAGCCGGGGCGTAGGCCATCGCCCAGCGAGAAGCTCACGTCGTACTTGCGGAAGATCTTGCAGATGTCCTCGAAGCACTCGTAGAGCATGTTCTGGCGGTGGTTCTTCACCATCCACTCGGCCAGGATCGAGCCGCCGCGGCTGACGATGCCGGTGACGCGCCGCGTGGTGAGCGGGATGTGCTGGACCAGGACGCCGGCGTGGATGGTCATGTAGTCCACGCCCTGCTGCGCCTGCTCCTCGATGACCTCGAGCATGAGCGGAGCGGTCAGGTCCTCGATGCGCCGCACGCGGGTGAGCGCCTCGTAGATGGGAACCGTGCCGATCGGGACGGGCGAGTTGCGAATGATGGCGCCGCGGATGCCGGGGATGTCGCCGCCGGTCGAAAGGTCCATGACCGTATCGGCGCCGTAGTGGACGGAGTCATGGAGCTTGCCCAGCTCTTCCTGCACGTTCGAAACGACGGACGAGTTGCCGATGTTCGCGTTGATCTTGCAGCGGGAGGCGACGCCGATCGCCATTGGCTCCAGGTTCGTATGGTTGACGTTGGCGGGGATGATCATGCGTCCGCGAGCGACCTCGGAACGGACCAGCTCCGGCTCGATGCTCTCGCGCCGCGCCACGTACTCCATCTCTCCGGTGACGATGCCCTGGCGCGCATAATACATCTGCGTGCGGACGGGATCGTTCTGCCGCCCGGCTATCCATTCGGTTCGCATATTAATCTCCACAGCCTTGACCAGCGAGGTTTACCGCAGGCCCCTTCTTCTATGCAGTCTACTATGCGGGGAAGGAGTCAGGAGGACAGGAGTCAGGAGGCAGGAGACAGGACGGCAGGCGACAGGAGGGCAGGAGGCAGGAGACAGGAGTCAGAAGGCAGGAACTGCGATTCGATACAATCGAGGCGACATGCGGGGAATCCATTGTTTTTGCGTGCTGTTGGCTGTGTCGGTCGCGGCGGCGGGGAAAAAGCCGGTCACGCTCGAGGCGCTGGCGGCGGCTCATCCGCCTTCCATAATGAGCGCGCCGGTGTGGTCGCCCGATGGCAAGCAGTTTGTGTACACGGAAGCTGCGAAGGTGTGGCTGTATGATATCGCCTCGCGCGGGAAACGAGAATTGGTGGCGCTCTCCACCTTAGAAGGCGCGGCCACGAAGCCGCCCGAGCCCGTGGAATTCGGATGGCAGAACCGCCGCGTCGAGGAGCGGGCGGTGCAGTGGATGCCCACGGGACGCGAGCTTCTGATCGGCGCGGGCGGGGACCTGTTCCTCTTTTCCATCGCCGGCGGCCACTGGACGCAGCTCACCGCGACTGCGGAGGCCGAGCGCGACCCCAAGGTCTCGCCGGACGGCCGCCGCGTCTCGTTCCGCCGCGGGCACAACCTTTACGTTCTGGATATGGCCTCGCGCAAGGTCAGCCGCCTGACGGGCGACGGCTCCGAGACGCGGCTCAACGGCGAACTCGATTGGGTGTACCCGGAGGAGCTGGCTTTGGGGACCGCGCACTGGTGGTCTCCGGATTCGCGCTTCATCGCCTATCTGCAATTCGACGTGAGCCGCGAGCCGCTCTACCCGCAGGTGGACCTGACCGGCACGACAGCCGTTTTCGAGCCGCAGCGCTACCCGCGGGCCGGCGATCCGAACGCCGAGGTGCGGCTGGGCGTGGTGCCCGCGACGGGCGGCCGCACGCGATGGATGAAGCTTGGGCCTGCAGCCGACGCACTGGTGGCGCGCTGCCAATGGCTGCCGGATTCCACGGGCATCGCCGTCGAGCGGCTGAACCGAGCTCAGAACCGGCTCGACCTGCTCGTCACCAACGCAGGCAGCGGTGCGGCTCGCACGGTGTTGACCGAGACCGATCCCTACTGGGTCAACCTCCAGGACGGGCTGACGTTTCTCAAAGGCGGCGGCGAGTTTCTGTGGCCCAGCGAGCGCGACGGATTCAACCACCTCTATCGCTACTCGATCGACGGCCACCAGCTTGCGCAGTTGACTCGCGGCGAATGGGAAGTGACGGAGGTGGCCGGAGTGGACACCGAGGGCCACGTTTACTACGTGTCCTCGGAGGCCAGTCCGCTGGAACGTCACCTTTACCGGGTGGACTCGAACGGAGAGGACAAACGGCGCCTCACCACCGCCGCGGGTTGGCACTCCATCTCGATGAGTCCCGACGCGGCCACGTACGCCGATTCGTTCTCGAGCCTCACCGAGCCGCCGCGCACGACACTCTGTCGCAGCGACGGAACGGAGCTGGCCGTGCTGCGCGAGCCGAATCGGGCACCGCTCGATGAGTACGACATACTGCCCGCGGAGATCGTCCCCGTCAAGGCCTCCGACGGAGCGCTGCTCTACGCGCGGCTGATACGGCCCGCCGGCCTCGCGCCGGGCAACTCGTTCCCCGCGGTGGTGGAGGTTTATGGCGGTCCGGGCGTGCAGACGGTGGCCAACCGCTGGTACGGCGCGCTCACGGTGGAGCAGGTGCTCGCGCAGCGCGGCTTCGCCGTGTGGTCGCTCGACGGGCGCGGCTCCGCCGGCCGCGGGCACAAGTGGGAAACGGCAGTCTCCCGCAACCTCGGCGCCAAGGAACTCGAGGATCAGAAGGAGGGCGTATTGAAGCTGCTGTCGATGGGTTTCGTCGATAGCAGACGGATCGGGATCCAAGGCTGGAGTTACGGCGGATTCATGACGCTCTACTCGCTGCTCCACGCGCCGGAGGTTTTCGCTTGCGGCATAGCCGGCGCTCCGGTTACGAACTGGCGCAACTACGACTCGATCTATACCGAGCGCTACATGGGCTTGCCAGCGGAGAATGCGGAGGCGTACCGGAAGGCTTCGCCGGTCAACGCGGCGGCGGACCTGAAGGGGCGGCTGCTCATCGTGCACACCTTCGAGGACGACAATGTGCTCTTTCAGAACACGGTGCAGATGGCGACGGCCCTGGAACGTGCCGGCAAGCCTTTCGAGTTGATGGCTTATCCGGAGAAGATCCACGGCGTGGCGGAATTCCGGCGGGACCTCAACGAACTGATGGTGTCGTTCTTCGAGAAGACGCTGAAGTAGACCGCTGGCTGAAGAGTATGGGGCGGACCCCCGGTCCGCTCGGGTCCCCCTGGACCCGCTTTCTCGCGACCAGGCCGGCCAGGGGCCGGCCGCGGACCAGGGGGTCCGCCCCACTGACCTGCTTCAGCTCTTTCCCGAGATCTTGCTCAGGATGCGGTCGTGGATCCAGTGCTCGTCCCACCACTCGACCGGCGTGATCTGGACGCCATCCACCTGCATGCTGAAGTGCAGGTGATCGCCTCCGGCGAGGCCCGTGGTGCCGCTGCGTCCTATCTCCTGCCCGCGCTTGACCATGTCACCGGGCTTGACCTCGAGCTGGCTCTGGTGGCCATAGATGGATTGCAGCCCGTAGCCGTGATCCACCACAGTGCAGTTGCCATAGATGCCGAGCGGGCCCGCGAACACCACGCGGCCGTCATTGGCGGCGACCACCGGGGCGTGCTGCACGTCGGAGAGATCGAAGCCCAGGTGCGTCTGGTGATCGACCACCTTGCCGTGGTAGACGTAGGCGCGGTGATCGGCGAATTCCGATTCCGTCTTGCCGTAACGCCAGAACGGGCCGGTCCACAGCATCTTCTCTTCGCTCTTCAGACGCAGGTCGGCCAGCACCTGGTTGTTCTGCCTGCGTAAATCGCCGTTGATTTTGAGAAAGCGCTGAAGCTTGTCGCCGGTGCCGTTGGGATCGATCTCGTCGGTCACCTTGTCGATGAAGGCGTCGGTCAGCTCCAGATCGCGGGAGCGGAACTTCTTGGGAAAGACCTTGCACCAGAAGTGAGCCTTGGCCTCGGCGCCGGAGGGATTGCGGGCATACACGATGGGAACGGTATCGGCGGGCACGTCCCAGGGGAAGGCGAAGATGGAAAACCGCTCGCCCGAGTGGCCAGGGAGCGGGAAGCTGCGGAAGGTGTACGGCCCCACACGCACGCCGGCTTCGGTCCAGTATCCGGAAATGGTGAAGGTCACCAGCTCGGTGCCGCCCTGGTTGATGTAGTGCTGCACGCCATCGGCGGTCACCCGCGGCGGCTGCGTGTTCACGTCCACGTCGAGCGCGACCGTGTCGGTTCCGGCGCGGAAATCGTTAGCCTGCGCTTCGACGATCAGGCGGGCCTTGCCGTCGTGCAGCCCCGGCGCCCGGTCTTTGCCGGCGGAGAAGCTCACTTCGGAAGGCGGCTCGTTCTTGCCCAGGAAGAAGACCCGGTGGGAGGGTTTGACCGACTCGAATACCTTGAACCGCTGGCCGTCCTGCTCCAGTTCGGCGGTCACGCGCCGTAGGCCGTGCGGGCTCGCCACGCGGACGGCGACGGGCGTCGACGTACCAACCACGCGGGTCGGCGAGACCACGGTCACATGGGGCGCCGAAGAGAGCAGCAGCAGGAGCAGCGGCACACCCAAAACGAGAATCAGTACTGCGACGAGAAGCTTCTTAACGAACCCAGAAAGTTCCACGAACCAGCTTAGCAGGGACGGTCGCGGCGGGGCATGAACGCGTCCGTAATCCGCTCTCCCGCGGCCCTCCGTCTGCTGTACGCGGCACGCATTGTGGGGCAGGATGGCATCCTGCACCCCGGTTGCCAACCGGCGCCCGGCCGACTGCAAAAACGAACAGGCGGGTTGCCAACCCGCCGCAGGTTGACAACCTGCCCCACAACTCCGCGCGGTTCTCGTGGACGGCAGCCTGAGAGGCTGCGCCACAAGGGGGTTCATCGGAATTTCATGATTTAGAGGTTGATTTCGGGACATTCCCAGCGCATGATCATATGCGGTGGGAACCTCAGTACGTTGCCTTAGGGGGGCGTTCCTGGTCGCAGCGCTCGGAAGCCTCCTGTTCGCTCAGGAGCCGGCTCAGGACACCTGCACGAAGGAGACGCAGGGCAAGCTTTGGCCGGCGGAGGCGAACTCCGACCGCCAGGTCGCCAGGCGATTGATCCAGTCCGGTGAGCTGTACATGTGCAGTGCCACGACGCGGACGCGCCGGTGGCAACTGGTAGGGATCCACATAAGCACCCTCGAGGCTGCCGCTTCGCGGAAGAAAGACGCGCCGGCGAGCAACGATCGGGCCGCCTTCTTCGCTTTCCACGCGTGGATGTCCCGGCGCTGACGCGCGCCCCGGTTCAGGCTAATCCCTTTCGAGTATTGCCGCGACGGCTGCCTTCCCCGTATCCTGGGCTCAACACCAGGGGCGTCTCACAATGGCCAACGACAAACCCAAGATGGAACCCATGTTTCTGCCCGGCGTCGAGCGGGATCCCAAGCCCGGCCCGTGGAACGACAACATTCGCGCAATGCAGGAGGCGGACAAGGAGTATCCGCAGATCTGGCACATGTTCGGCTACCTGCCGGTGGCCACCGACCACCTGGCGCGCTTCACGCAGGCGATCATGCGCGGGCCGACAGCGCTGCCCCCAGGGATGCGCGAGCTGATCGCGGCCTACACGTCCTACCGGAACGACTGCCCGTTTTGACTGAAGTCGCACGCCGCAGTTGCGGCGGAACTGTTGGGCAGCGAGGAACTGGTCTGGGGCGTGCTCCGCGACCTGGAGAGTTCGGGATTGGACGAGAAGCACAAGGCGCTGTTCCGGTTCGTGGACAAGGTGAACCACGATTCTCCGCGCATCACGGCGGCGGACATGCGGCCACTGTACGAAGTCGGCTGGGACGACGAGGCGATCTACTTCGCGATCACCGTCTGCGCGCTGTTCAACTTCTACAACCGCTGGATTGATGCCAGCGGCGTTCATGCCCTGTCGGAGGAGGCCCACCGCGAGGGAGGGAGGCGGACGGCGCAGCATGGCTATGTCAGGAGCTAGCGTGGGGTTCGGGGCCGCGGCGGCGAGGGAGCCTCGCGTCAACCCCGGATGGCTTGTGGTGATGGCGGCGTACTTCGGCGCCATGGTGAGCTTCGGCTCGCTGCTGGTCTTCACGTTCGGCATCTTCCTGAAGCCGCTCGGCAGCACGTTTGGCTGGAGCCGCGAGTCGATCTCCGCGGCGTTCGGATTTGCGGCCATTTCGGTCGCCATCTGCTCGCCGTTTTTGGGCCACCTGCTGGACCGGTTCGGCCCGCGCCGGGTGATCCTGCCCTGCATGGCGGTGTTCGGCCTGGCTTTCGGCTCGCTCGGTTTCCTGACGCCGAGCCTTGTCCACCTCTACGCGGTGTTCGTGGTGCTGGGAATCGTGGGGAACGGGACCACGCAGATGGGATACTCGCGTGCGGTCTCGACCTGGTTCGACGCGCGGCGGGGCCTCGCGCTGGCGCTGGTGATGGCCGGAGTGGGGACGGGGGCGATGGTGCTGCCGCCTGCGGCCCAGTCGCTGATTTCCGGGTACGGATGGCGAACCGCGTACGTCGCGCTGGGAGGGGCCGTCCTGGTGCTGGGGATTCCGCTGACCGCGCTCTTCGTCAGGGAGCGCCCGCAGGGGCCGCACGCCGTTTCATTACTGGACGGATGGACGGTTGCGCAGGCGCTCAGGTCTCGCATTTTCTGGATCCTGTGCGCCACGCTGGTGCTTGGCTCGCTGAGCGTGAACGGTGCCATCACGCACCTCTCGCCGTTGCTCACGGACCGCGCGGTGTCCGCCAGCACGGCAGCACTGGCTGCGTCGGCGCTGGGACTGGCGAGTTTCTGCGGGAGGCTGGCGACGGGCTTCCTGCTCGACCGGTTTTTCGGCCCGCGAGTTGGCTCCTTCATGCTGGTGGCAATCGCGGCCGGGATTCTGCTGCTGGCGCTGGCGCGGTCGGCAGGGGCCGGCGTGGGCGCGGCGGCGCTGATCGGGCTGGGACTGGGCGCGGAGGCCGACGTCACGCCATACCTGCTGACGCGGTATTTCGGCCTGCGGTCGTTCTCGACCCTATACGGGTTCACGTGGACGGCCTACGCGTTCGCTGGCGCCGTGGGCCCGGTGCTGATGGGGCGGGCCTTCGACGCGACCGGGTCTTATGCGGCGCTGCTGGCGGTGCTGGCGGGGGGGACGGCGGTGGCGGCGGGGCTCATGGGGCTGCTGCCGCGGTATCCGGCGGGACGGGCGTGAGGGGTCGGGGTTTGGTGGGATAATGTGATCGGTGGCGACTACGGACAAGGCCGATCTTTCGCGCATTACGGTTGTGCCCGGTCAGCGCTCGGGCCAGGCGTGCATTCGTGGACTTCGGGTAACCGTGTGGGACGTGCTGGACATGCTCGCCTCCGGCATGACCGAGGATGAGATCCTGCGCGACTACCCGTACCTGGAGAAGGCCGACTTTCCAGCAGTCTACGCCTACGCTTCCCAGGCTGGGCGGGAGCGAATGTCGCGTTGAAGCTTCTCTTTGACGCGAATCTTTCGCCAAAGCTCGTGGGCAGACTGGCGGAACTCTTCCCGGGTTCGGTTCACGTGTTCGACACCGGTCTGGCCCGGCACACCTCCGACGAAACCATTTGGGAGTACGCAGGCGCCAACGGGTTCACCATCGTGACCGCCGATTCCGATTTTCTCGATCTCGCCAAGGACCGCGGATCGCCGCCGAAGGTGGTCCAACTTGAGAACTGCAACTACCGGACAGCTCAGGTTGAAGAGCTTCTGCGGCGACACGCAATCCGGATCGTGGAACTGGAGCGGTCGTCCCGGGCGGCCCTCGTCATCCGACCTTAGCCAGGCAACCCTTTGCTGCCGCGTTGTCCGTCGGACAGAGGAGAGAAGTCGCCGAAAATCATGTTAAGTTGAATGGTGATTCCCAGCCGTGGGGAGGGAAAGTGAAGCGGGGGCCCGCGGGCGCGGGTGGGCTCGAGTGGCCCGAGGGCAAGAGGTTTGCGTTCACGATCTTCGACGACACGGATTCGCAGACTCTAACGGCGGGGCGCGAAGCCTACTCGCTGCTCCGCGACCTGGGGTTCCGGACCACGAAATCGGTCTGGCCGATCGGGCCGACGCGGACGCCTTCCGACCACGGAGCGACGTGCGACGATCCCGAATACCGCGCCTGGGCTCAACAGCTTCAGCGGGAAGGCTTCGAAATCGGCTATCACATGGCCACCTCCCATACGTCGCCGCGCGAGGACACGGCACGCGCGCTGGAGGCGTTCGCGGCGTACTTCGGGCAGTACCCGTCGGCAATGTCGAACCACTACTACTGCGACGAGGACATCTACTTCGGCGATGCGCGCGTTTCGGGCGTGAACCGGGTGCTGTACAACCTGCTCACGAAGTTCCGGAACCGAAACCGGTTCCGCGGCCATGTGCCGGGCGACCCGCTTTTTTGGGGCGATCTGTGCAGGGAGAAGGTCCGGTACGTGCGGCAATTCGCGTTTGCGGAGATTAACACGCTGAAGGCCTGCCCGTACATGCCCTATCACGATCCCGAGCGGCCGTTCGTCAACTACTGGTACGCATCCACCGAAGGCGCCGATGGGAAAGCGTACGTCAAAATGCTGACGGAGGCGAACCAGGAGCGGCTCGAGGCGGAAGGCGGGGCGTGCATCATGTACACGCATTTCGGCCGCGGATTCTATGAGGACGGCCGCTTGCTTCCGCGCTTTCGAGAGCTGATGGAGAGGCTGGCTGGCCGCGCGGGCTGGTTTGTTCCGGTCACGACGCTGCTCGACTATATTCAGGCGAAGCGAGGTCCGGTGACGCTGGTCTCCCCGGAAAGAGAAGCCCTGGAGCGACATTGGCTGGCACATAAGGTCTTGTACGGCGTGGCGTAGGCGGGGAGTCTGACATGTGCGGAATTGCGGGATACATCACCGTGCGGCCGGCTGCGCCGGACAGGGCGACGCTGGAGCGGATGACGGACACGATCCGCCACCGCGGGCCGGACGAGTGTGGCTACTACCAGGACGCACACGCCTCGCTGGGGCACCGGCGGCTGAGCATCATCGACCTCGCCACGGGCCAGCAGCCGATGACGAACGAAAACGGACGGCTCCAGATCGTCTACAACGGCGAGATTTTCAACCATGCGGACCTGCGGCCGGCACTGGAGCGGGCCGGGCACGTGTACAAGACCCGTTGCGATACGGAAACCATTCTGCACGCCTACGAGGAATACGGGCCGCTGTGCGTGGAGCGGTTCCGGGGCATGTTTTCGTTCGCGCTTTGGGACGCAGAGGCGCGGCGGCTCTTCTGCGCGCGCGACCGCCTGGGGAAGAAACCTTTCTACTACTACTACGACGGGCGGCTGTTCGCTTTCGCGTCGGAGATCAAAGCGCTGCTGGCGCATCCGGAGATCCGGGCCGCGCTCGATGAAAGCACGCTGCCGGAATACCTGACCTTCGGCTATATCAGCGACGAGCGGACCATGTTTTCGGGCATACGGAAGCTGATGCCCGGGCACCTGCTGACGCTCGACGCCGGAGAAGAGCCGACGCTTAGCGTCCGCCAATATTGGGACATCCCGGCGGCGGGGGCGGAGGAGGATCGCAGCGACGAGTCGTGGATACGCGAGTGCCGGGAGCGGCTCGAAGAAACCGTGCGGATGCGTTTGATGAGCGACGTTCCGCTGGGGATCTTTCTGAGCGGCGGGCTCGATTCGAGCGCCATCGCGGCGCTGGTGCGGCGGCAGGCGGCGGGGCCGGTCAAGACATTCTCGGTGGGATACCGCGAGGCGCCGTACAGCGAACTGACGCACGCGCGGCGGGTCGCCGAGAGCATCCGCACCGAGCATCGGGAAGTAGTGGTCTCGATGGAGGAGTTCTTCAACGCCTTGCCTCGCCTGGTGTGGCACGAGGACGAGCCCATCGTGTGGCCGTCGAGCGTTTCGCTTTACTTCGTATCGCGGCTGGCCGCGGAGGAAGTGAAGGTGGTGTTAACCGGGGAGGGCAGCGACGAGATGTTCGGCGGCTATGCCCGCTACCGTCACTATCTCTGGAACCAGCGGTGGCAGGGGCGCTACGGAATTGTTCCAGCGCCGCTGCGGAGCGCGATCCGGAGCGCGATCGCCGGGTCGGGACTGCTGGCAGCGGACCTACGCCGGAAACTTCAGCACACGTTCATCGGCCTCGACGGCGGGCTGGAGTCGATGTATCTGGACAATTTCTACTGCGCGTTTCCCGGCGGCGAGGTGGACGCGATGCTGCGGTTGGCGGCCCCGTCCAGTCCGTACGCGGGATTCCTGCGGTACTGGAGCGAACGGGGAGAGGAATCGCCCCTCGCGCGGATGTTGTTCGCGGACCAGAAGACCTACCTGGTGGAACTGCTGATGAAGCAGGACCAGATGAGCATGGCCACGTCGATCGAAAGCCGGGTGCCGTTCCTGGACCACGAGTTCGTGGAGTTTTCGCGGCGGGTTCCGGATCGGCTCAAACTTCGCGGGAAAGAGGGCAAGTACATCGTGAAGAAGGCGGTGGAAGACCTGCTGCCGCGCGAGATCGTGTACCGCCCGAAGATGGGATTCCCGACGCCGCTCAAGCAATGGCTGCGCGATCCGCGCGCGGAGGGCATCTGCGCTGCGCTCACGGCGCGCGACGGATTGCTCGCGACCTGCTGCGACCGGCGGCGGATTGAGGAACTCGTGGAGCGGCAGAAATCGGGGCGCTACGACGCGACGGACAGAATCTGGCGGCTTCTCAATCTCCAGATCTGGGGCGACGTTTTTCTGACCGGGAAGGGCGAGACGCGGTGGGAGGGCCTGGCGGGCGCGGCGGCGATGGCATGAAGATCCTCTGGGTCAGTACGAACTTCCTGCACCCTACCACCAGGGGCGGGCAGATCCGTACGCTCGAGATGCTGCGCCGGCTGCACCTGCGGCACGAGATCCATTACGTGGCGATCGACGATCCGCTGAATCCGGAAGGGCTGGCGCGCGCGCCTGAGTACTCGACGCGGGCGTATCCGTTCCGGCACGCGGTAAGGGATAAGCGGTCGCCGGGGTTCGCGCTGGAATTGGCTCGCGGCGTCTTCGACCAGGAGCCGCTGAGCATCCGCCGGTTCCATCCGCCAGCGATGGGCACGTTTCTAGCGCAGTTGATGGAAAAGGAACGGTTCGACCGGGCGGTGTGCGACTTTCTGACCCCGGCCGCTTACTTCCCGAACATCGAGCGCGCGGTGCTGTTCCAGCACAACGTGGAGACCATGATCTGGCGGCGCCACGCGGAGCATGCGGGCAACCCGGCCGCCCGGTGGTATATGCGGAAGCAGGCGGAGCGCATGTTCCGCTTCGAACGGGACGTCTGCCTTCGGGCCGGCCACATCGCCGCTGTCTCCGAGCAGGACGCCGCGACCATGCGGGAACTATTCGGCGTGAAACGCGTGACGGCCATTCCCACGGGCGTGGATCTCGAGGCCTTCGCGCTTCCAGACCCGCCGCCGGAGATCGACGCCGACCTGGCGTTCGTGGGATCGATGGACTGGCGGCCGAATGTCGATGGGGTGCGGTGGTTCGTCCGCGAGGCGCTGCCGCTGATCCGCCGGGTGCGCCCGGACTGCACGCTGGCCATTGTGGGGCGGACGCCTGATCCCTTTATCATCGCCCTGGCGCGGGAAGACGCGCGTATCCGCGTTACCGGCACTGTGCCGGACATACGGCCGCATCTGTGGCGATCGGCACTTTCGATCGTGCCGCTGCGAATCGGCGGGGGGACGCGGCTGAAGATCTACGAATCGATGGCGGGCGGCGTGGCGGTGGTCTCGACGTCGGTGGGGGCGGAAGGACTGGAGGTCCATCCTCCGGAGGACATCCGGATTGCCGATTCGCCGGCGGATTTCGCGGCCGCGTGTCTGGAATTGCTCTCCGACGTCTCGCTCCGGCGGCGCCAGGCCGCGGCGGCGCGGGACATGGTGGCGGCCAACTTCTCGTGGGAGCGCGTGGTCGAGTGCTTCGAGCGCGTGCTGGAGGCCGCTCCTCAGTGAGCAGCATTCGCCGGCTTGCGCGCATGGGGCCGCACGAGATCTATACGCGCGCGCGCCAGGAGGCCGGCAAGCGGTCCGACGTTCTGCTGCACAGGTTGGGGATCGATCCTTTTCGCGGATCGGATTCCGGTCTCGACGCGCGCGGCCGGTTCTACCTTGACCCGGAAGACACGCCGCGGATCGCCGAACTGCTCTGCCGCCGCATGCCGGATGCGGTGCGGGAGACGGTAGAGAGGGCGGGGCGGATCTCCGAGGGGCGGTTCGACCTGCTGGGATTCCAGGGCCTGGATTTCGGGCGGGATATCGACTACAGCCTCGACCCGGTCCACGGCCGGCGAGCTCCGGCGGTGCCGTGGCCGGAGATCCCATACCTGGATTTCGACACGGTGGGCGATCACAAAATCGTGTGGGAGCTGAACCGCCACCAGATCCTCGTCACGCTGGCCAAGGCGTACCGGCTCACTGGAGAGGAACGGTTCGCTTCGGTCCTGAAGGAGCTGTGGTACGACTGGAGCCGCAAGAATCCGTACCCGGTGGGAATCAACTGGAGCAGCACGCTGGAAGTGGCGTTCCGGGCGATCGCGTGGATCTGGACCGGGTTCCTGCTGGAGGGCAGCGCGGCGGACTCGGCCGATTTCCAGCGCGACCTGGCGCGGGGGTTGGACCGGGCCGGCTGGTACATCCATCGCTTCTTGTCCACGTACTTTTCTCCCAACACGCACCTGCTGGGCGAGGGCGTCGCACTGTTCCTGATCGGCCTTCGCTATCCGGGATTGCGGCGCGCGGCGGCGTGGAAAGAGACGGGATGGAGGGTGATTCTGGAGGCGGCCAGAAAGCAGGTGCGGGCGGACGGCGTGTATTTCGAGCAGTCCACTTACTACCACGTCTACGCGCTGGATTTCTTCCTGCACGCCCGCATTCTGGCGGCACGCAACGGAATCGCGGTCCCGGAAGAACTGGATCAGACGATCCGCGGGATGCTGACGGCGCTGGCGGTGCTCTCGCAAGCGGGCGCCCTGCCGCGATACGGCGACGACGACGGGGGACGCGTGTTCGACGGATCGCGCAACCGCCCGGAGCATTTGCGGGATCCGCTTTCGACTGGCGCCGCGCTGTTTCGGGACTCCGCCTTCAAGGCAGCGGGTCCGGGACTTTGCGAGGAGACCGTATGGCTCCTGGGACCGGATGGTGCCGCCGCGTACGATGCCGTCGCGTTGGTTGCGCCCAAGGCGAGCTCCGTGGAACTGGCGGCATCCGGAGTCTACGCCATGGCGTCGCCAACGGCGCAGTTGTTCGTGGATGGTGGGGAGCAGGGTTTCGGCGGAGCGGGCCACGGCCACGCCGATGCGCTCAGCGTTCAACTGGCGGCGGACGGGCGACTCTGGCTGGCCGATCCGGGAACGTGCGGCTACGCGGGCGGCGACTCGTTGCGGGATAAGTTCCGCGGTACGGCGGCGCACAACACTCTGACCGTCGACGGCCTCGATCAGGCCGATCCAGCGGGGCCGTTTCGTTGGGGCGCTCTGCCGCGCGTTGAAGTAAGCCGGTGGGTCACCGGCGAGACGTTCGATCTGTTTGAAGGGCTCCATCGGGGATATGAGCGCCTGCCGGATCCCGTAACGCATCGACGCTGGGTGCTCCGACTGGGCGCGGGATTGTGGCTGGTGCGCGACGTGGCCGAGGGGCAGGGAACGCATCGGTTCGAACTCAACTGGCATTTCCCGCCGGACGTGGAACTGGCGCGGCGGGGGCCGGCGGTGGTAGCCAGTCCGCTTGCTGACGCGCGCGGTTCGGTGCTGGGAGGCGAACTGCTCACGCTTGTGGGCCTAGGGGACGAATCCTGGTGCCTCGCGATCGGAGAGGACGACTACTCGCCGGCGTATGGCGTCCGCGTTCCCGCGCCCGTGGCCCGCTGGAGCGCCAGCAGCGCCTGCCCGGCTGAGTTCGTCACGGCCATCGGCTTTGGGGTTCAGATGGCCGACGCCAGACTGACGCGCGTGGACGGCGGTTACGAATACGCCGCAGGCGACGACCGCCGCCAGTTCTTTTTCGGCACCGGGACGGGGGCGTGGAGTCTGGGACCGTGGGCCAGCGACGCTGCCGCGCTGTGCCTCCACACTGCGCCGGACGGTGCACGGGAGCTGATCCTCGTGGGAGGGAGCTACCTCGACTACGCCGGAAGGAGGGCCATCGAGGCTCGAGAGGCGCAGCCCAAGGTGGAGTGCCGCGCCGCTGGCATGGGCGGCTGGCGGATCGCCGACCCAGCGGGCGGCGTTGTGCTGAACCCGGACGCGCTGCCGTGAAGAACGTCTGGATCAAGTTGCGGCGGGGCGCCGTTCTCATCTGCGCAGCCCTGGGGCTGACTATGCTCCTGGCTACGTTCTCGCCGTTTGTCGCCTGGTACGCGAGGCGGCTCGCGGGACCTTGGAACGACCCGCGGGGAGACATCCTGATCGTGGTCGGAGGCGCCAGCCTCGGTGAGTTCCCGGACGAGAATACAGTCCTGCGCTGCTTGTCCGCGGTCCGTGCTTATCGCCAGGGCGGCTTCCGCAAGATCGTAGTCTCGGGATACCGGACCAGCACGCACATGCGAAGCCTTCTGATCGCCGAGGGCGTGCCGCCGGACGTCGTGGTGATGGAGGGGGCCGCGAATTCCACGCGCGAAAACGCATTGTACGTCGCGCGGCTGCTTGCGAACGACTCCGGATCGAAGGTGCTGATGACGAGCGACTATCACATGTTCCGCGCCGTGCGCGCTTTTCGCAAGGTTGGGCTGAACGCCGCTCCGCGTCCGATACCGGACGCCTTGAAACGCGTGGGGAATCCCTCTCGCCTCTGGCAGGCTTTCGTGGAGGAATCTGTCGAGACCGCGAAGATCGTCTACTATGCCACGAAGGGATGGATTTGACGGCGTACCAGGTGCGCTACGCCCGTGCGCTCGCTGACGCGCGCGCTTCGGTGCTGGGCCGCTTTGAAACATGGGATACTGGGTCCCGTGTCAACCGCTGGAGAACCTCAAAGCATCGCCGTGATCGGCCTCGGATACGTCGGCTGCGTGACCGCGGCGTGTCTGGCGAAGCTGGGCCATCGAGTCTATGGGATCGACAGTGACCAGACCAAGATCGCCGCTATCCTGGCCAACCGGGCACCGTTTTATGAGCCGGGCCTGGAGGAGGCGATCCGGGAAACGGTTGCCGATGGACGGCTCACCGCCGGCGCGGATCTGGGAACTGGTCTTTCGGGGGCGGACATCGCGCTGGTCTGCGTCGGTACCCCTTCGGCCCGCAACGGAAGCCTCTCGCTCGAGCAATTGGAACGGGTGCTCGGCCAGATCCGCGAGCATCTGAAGGCGCGGACGTCTCCCCTGATCCTGGCGATTCGCAGCACGGTGTTTCCGGGAACAACCGAGGAATTGGCCGGAGAACTGCTGGCCGCGAATCCGCAGCTCTCCGTGGTATCGAACCCCGAGTTTCTGCGCGAAGGCGTGGCGGTTCGCGACTTCACGGAGCCATCGCTGCTGGTTGTGGGCGGAACCGATCCGCAGGCGGTCCGGGTGGTAGCCGGCATTTACGCCAAGCTCGGCGTGGAGCCGTGCCTGGTTTCGCTGCGGACGGCGGAAATGATCAAGTACTGCTGCAACGCCTTCCACGCGCTCAAGATCGGTTTTGCGAACGAAGTGGGGGCGCTGGCCACGCGCCTGGACGTATCTCCTTACGAGGTGATGGAGACGCTCTGCCGCGACACACGCCTGAACGTTTCGGCGGCGTATCTGCGGCCCGGCTTCGCCTTTGGCGGCTCGTGTCTGCCCAAGGACCTCAGGGCGCTGACGTATCGGGCGATGCGAATGGACCTCTCCCTTCCGCTGCTCGAATCCGTGCTGCCGAGCAATCATCGCCACCTCGAGAGGGCCGTGTCGCGCGTGCTCGACTTTCCGGGTAGTCGCATTGGCATTTTTGGGCTGGCTTTCAAGGAAGAAACCGACGATCTTCGCGAGAGCCCCGCCGTGGCCGCGATCGAACAATGGATCGGCAAGGGAAAAGAAGTCCGGATTTACGATCCGCACATACGGCTGGATGCCATCTACGGCAGCAACCGCAGTTTCGTTCTGAACGCTCTGCCGCACATCGGGAAGCTGCTGGTTGGCGGGTTGGACGAGGTTCTGAGCTGGTGCGAGTGCGTGGTGATCACGCAGAGGCCGGACGCGCGCGCCGCGGGGCAGATTGGCGCGGCCGGGAAACCCGTCATCGATCTGGCGGGATCGCAGTAAGACTCTACGGCCGCGCGGCTTCGATCAGCGCCCGCAGATTCTCGCGCGGCATTCCAGGGCTGACACCGCCTCCCACAGAGAGGATCAGTGGACCGCCGCCGCCGGCCGCCATCACTTCGCGGGCCGACTGCAAAACCATCTCCGGCGTGCCGCGGACCGCGATGTCGAGGGGCGGCACATTGCCCATAAGACACATGCGTCCACCGGTCTTCTCGAGGGCTTCGCGGACGCCGATCTGGTGGCTCCAGTTCAGCACGTCGAAACCGGTATCGGGAAGATCGGCGAGAAACGGCCGGACGTTGGCGTCGTTGTGGTAGACCTTCACGCAATCCGGCGGAAACGCATCCGCGATCTGCTTGAGGTAAGGATGCGCGAACTCCCGATAGGCGCGGGGAGACAGGAAGCCCACGATGTCGTCCAGGACGAGAATGCCTTCGAAGTCGTCGCCGACCGCCTCCGCTTGGGCCGTGAGCCAGTCGATGGAGGCCCGCGTCGTCAGGGCCAGCAAGCGCTTCACCAAGTCGGGCTGGTCGACCATGTCGGTCATGAGGCTGGTGACGCCGCGCAGAAACGCGGCCAGGCACAGAGGGCCCCGCGCGGCCACCATCGGGATGATGGAGCCGGCATCGTGGATCCGCGACTTGAATTTGCGGTAGCGGTGAAGCGCGAGCGGCATCAACCCGTCGGTACGGGGATCGACGGGCGCCAGGCAGTCCACGTCCTCCAGGCGCACGAGCGAGGCGCACTGGTCGGGCGTGCGGTCGGGGTGGAAGTGAATGCGGTTCCCAAAAGCCGAGGGCTCGATCGCCATTCCGAGTTCCACCCACCAGGAGGGCAGCAGGATGATCTCCGGGAACTCGCGCTCCACGCGCAGGTTGGCGTCGAACCATGTTTGGGCGTCGAAGTAATAGTCGTAATGGCTGATTCCGAGATAGCCCGGAATCCAGGGACTGTCCACGATCAGGGCCAGAGGGACACCCGCGCCGGGCTCGCGCCTGGCTGCTCGTTTGAAATCGCGCCACTGCTCAGGTCGCATGGGTCCTCTCAATTGTCATTCGGGCGCCCGCCAGACCGCAAGGGCGGGGTGCCGAACGTCCGCTTGCTGACGCGCGCGGTTCGGTGCTGCTCGCTCAGCTCTGGTTGAACTCTTCGACCGCGCGAACCATGGCCACGATGTTCTCCACCGGCGTGCGTGCCTGGATGTTATGGACGGTGGTAAGAACGAAGCCTCCGTCCTTGTGAAAGGCCTCGCACCGCCGCAGCACTTGCTCGCGCACCTCGCCGGGCGTGCCGAACGGCAGCACCTGCTGGGTGTCCACCCCGCCGCCCCAGAAAACCAGATCGCGGCCGTATTTCTGCTTGAGTGGCTCGGCGTCCATGCCGGTGGCGGAGCACTGCACGGGGTTCAGGATGTCGAAGCCGGCCTCGATGAACGACGGAAGGAACCTCTCCACGGCGCCGCAGGAATGTTTGAATGTCCTCCACGGCGTGTTGCTGTGGACCCAACCGGTGATCTGGCGGTAGTACGGGAGCCACAGCTCGCGGAACGTCGCCACCGAGCAGAACGACGACGTCTGGGTTCCGAAATCCGTTCCGCAGACATTGACCACGTCCACCATCTCGCCCAGTCGCGCCGCGATCCGCGCCAGGTTCGCCAGCGCGATCTCGCACTGACCCTGGAACACGGCGTGCACGTAGTCCCTGCGCGCGCGTGTGGAGACGTACCACTCCGCGACGTCGCGGATTCCCTTGGGGTGGGGGAGGCCGACTCCCGGAATCAGCGCGACGTCGCCGAGCGCCGTGCCGCCGAAATTGGCCACCACGGCCCGCCCGCTCGCGGCTGCGCGACGCGCTTCGCGCTCCAGGTGCGCCAGTTCCTCTTCGGAGATCGGTCCGTATTCCTCCAGGTTGTCGGCCGGGTCCAGTTGGTCTTCTTCGAATGGCTGCTGCCGGATGATGGCGTCGAAGAAATACCCGCCGTTGGGCATTCGGGCGCTGGGAGGATTCCCGGGATCGCCGAGCGGGTGCATCAGGGTGTCGCCCCGTTCGTCGATCGTCACGTTGAAGCCGCCGGGCACCAGCACTTCCTCGCCGCCATACAGGCGGAACGGCTTCCAGTTTTCCGCTGGGAATCCGAAGCGCGTCATGCGCCGGTATACGCCCTCGGTGTCGACGCCCAGCGCACGTTTCAGGTCTTCGTCGATCTCGCCGAGCAGTTGTCCGGGGTCGATGACTTTGACGGGCTTCTTCTCGAGGCCGAAATACTCTCGCAGCGCCAGGACGCAGGTGGCGTGGATACCGGACACCGGCGTGCCGCCGAAATCCACCGGAATGCGGTCCGGCTGCCGGTGGCCCAAGGCGCAACGCACTCGCTCTCTGCTGGTGGTTTCCGTCACGTGTCAGCCCACAGCGTAGCACGGCGACAGAAAATGCTCAGCCCAGATAGCGGGCCATCAGGTCGATCCGCAGCGGAGCGAACAGGATGTGTCTGCCCGCCCGGTACTGCTGCTCTCGCGCCATGCGGCACATCTCGACGATCTGCCCCGGGTTGCCTCTGGCGCTGTCGAGGACGCGCGGCCGGAAATCGGCAAGATCGAATTCGCGCAAGCCAAAACGGTCCGCGGCTCGATCGAACAGCGTCTCGGCCTCCGGATCGGAGAGCGGCGTCATCTCGACCGTTTGCCGGGGGTCCCAGAACAGCCGGCGGAGTTCGCCGAGCCGAAGGGGATCGCGCGAAATGGCGATCATCGTAATTCCGGGAGTGTGGTACGCGCGCTGGAAGAACCGGTAGGCCTGGAAGCTGGAGCCGTCGATGCCGTCCAGGACCAGCAGGCGCGGGCTGGCGGCCAGAGCGCTCCAGATGAGGCCGCGCAGGTGGACGCTTGTCTGCTCGCCGGCCCCTTTGCCGCCAAGCAGCATCGTCGCCATGGTTACGAGCATCTCGTGGAGCGCGGGGCGGTGCTGCAGGTGCAATGCGCACGGGATCGAAGCCGTGACGGACTGCGCCAAGGCCGTCTTTCCGGATCCCGCGGGCCCCAGCACGAGCAGCGACTCGCCGCGCCGCACGGCTTCTTCGATCCGGCGCCTCTCTTTCAGGAGTCCGACCAGAGGGACCTCGGCGTCTCCGCCAGCGCCGTTCACTTTACGACAAGGACGTTGCAGGGCGCCATGCGCGTGAGGTTTTGGGACGTGCCGCCCCATAGATGCTCGTAGATCCGCGAATGCCCGGTGTATCCGACCACCAGCAGGTCGAAACTCTTTTGGCGGGCGAATTCGACGACCGCCTTCACTTCGTGGCCGCGCACCATCGCCGTCCGCAGGTCGATTCCCCGCAGCGTCGCGCGCCGTTTGCACTGGGCCGCGAGCTCCTGGAAGTAGCCGTTCTCCGCTTCGACCTCGTCGCTCACCTCGTCGATGGTCTCCCCGTCATGAATCGCGCGCTCTTCGACGCTGATCATGTCCAGCGAAGCTCCCAGAGTCTTGGCGAGATCGAGGGCCGTGTCGAAGGCCTTCTGCGCGCCTTCCGAGCCATCGTGCGCCACCAGGATCTTCTCAATCATGGCTTCGGCTTCGACCGCTGGATGCGAATCATCTCGACGTCGCTCATCGCGATCAGGCCCTTGTCCATCATTTCTTCGACCGCGGGCAGGAGCCGGGCGATGTTCTCAGCCGAGTCGACAATGCTCACGACGATCGGCAGGTCGTGCGTGAGCATGTGCGACCTGTGAACTTCCGCGGTCTCGCCGTAGCCCTCCAGCGCTCTATACACGGTCGCGCCGGCGATATGCAGCTCGCGGCACTTCTCGACGACGGCTTCGTAGAGCGGCTTTCCGCGGTAGCGATCGTGCTCCGAGAAGTGCAGCCGTAGAATCTTAGCTGGCGTGGGTGCCGGCATCGCCTGCCTCCGTGAGCGGGTGGGAGTGGATCAACCGGATGATGTCCACGTCTGAGGTCACCACCAGCCCGTCCTCGATCATCTCGGTTACGGCGTCGCGGGCGGCCAAGATCTTGTCGGGTGTATCCACGACGGCGATCATGATCGGACAGTCCTTTGAGCGATGCAGAAAGCTCTCCTTGTGCGTGTGCCCTTTGGCGCCGTAGCCCAGAATTCCGCGATACACGGTGGCGCCCGCGATCTCCATCATGCGGAGCCGCTTGACGATGGCGTCGTGGAGCGGCTCGCCGTTCCATCGGTCCGCCTCGCCCATATAGATCCGCATCAGCTTTGCCTGACCGCGTTCCTCTTCGTGCGGGTGCTTCGGCTCCGGCCGCTTTTCCTTGGTCGCGATCTTGAAGACGGTGGTGTCCTGGACCTCGATGAGACCGTCGGTCACCATGTCGTAGAGCGTGGGCAGCAACTCGTCGACCTTGTCGGCCGCTTCGACGAACTCGACGCGGATGGGCAGATGCTCGGCGAGGACCTCGATCTTCGGGGTGTGCAGGACATGGTGGGCGCCGAAGCCCGCCATCGCGCGCGAAGCGGTCGCTCCGGAGACGCCCTTGTGCATCAGGAACTGGAGGATCGCCTCGTAAAGCGACTCCAGGTGATACTGCGTATCTTCGTTGACGTAGATGGTTACTTTTTTCGCCGGCCCCTTCTTAAGCATGGAGCCCTCCTCGCCGTCCTAACGCCGGGCGGCCAGCACCGCGCCGGCCCAGACCGCCGCAAAACCAAGCGCAACACTCCCAATGATGTTCAGGAGCCCGAGCATCGATCCGCCCTCGCGAACCGCCCGAAAACTCTCGTACTCGAAACTGGAAAACGTCGTGTATCCGCCCAGGAACCCGATCACCAGGACCAGTCGCCAGTACGGGTGCGGCTGGAACCGCTCGGTAAAGACGGTCATCAGCACGCCGATGGCGAACGATCCGGTGACATTGATGACTAGCGTGCCGAGCGGGAACTTGCCGCCGAAGCGGTTCATGATCGCCGCTCCAAGGACATACCGCGCCAGGGAACCCAGTCCTCCACCCAGCACAACCATGATGTATTTCCCCAACTAGACCGGCCCTCCAGACTGTGCGATGCGATCGCGCCGCGGGCATTTCCGGCCCCGCCGCAACCCGATAGTACTGCATGTCTTTCGAGGGCGCAAGCCGATCGAGACTGGGGTCGCGGAGGGCGGGCTTCAAGCCAATGCCACATACTTTTCCCAGTATGGTGCGGTGACCGTGGGGCAGGACTCCAATCCTACGGCCGGCGTCCACGCAGGCCTCGTGGCACCTCCTTGAAGCTTCGGAAGCCGGACGTGGACGTCCGGCGCAGCTCTGGAGAGCCGCCCCACTTGGTCCGTCTCGTGGCCGTACCCGCATCTTCTACTGGCCTTCGCTCTGCGGCTCGGCGCTCATCGAGCCAAGTCCCGGCCCTTTCTCCGCTCGCGGCAACAGATGCTTTGGCAGGAACCAGGCGCTGGCGATCGCGGTCGGAATGACCGCGCTGCCGATCACGGTGGCCACCAGGAAGGAATACTGGCCCTGGTCGATGATTCCGTGATTCAGGCCGAACAGGGCCGAGATGGTGCCGAAGGTCAGGCCGGTGGACATCATGAGGGAATAGTAGAGACCCTCGTGTCCCAGATAGTCGAACGCCCGGACGGTGGGCACCAACGGGACCATCTTGCCGATCATCTTGGCCGCGAACAACGCCAGGAAAACGGCGGGAGCCGCGATCAGAGCGGGAACCGACACCAGCGAGCCGGCGCGGATGAAGTAGAACGGAGTCAGCAGGCCGAATGTGAGTGTGCGCAGCCGGCGAATCAGCACGTGATCCTTGCCCACAGTTCCCGCCAGAACCATGCCGATGATGTACGCCGGGAGCACCGCTTCGCTGCCCGACCAGGCCGCCAACCCGCCCATCCCGAAGAGCAGGAACAGAATGTACTTGGCCTCCAACTCCGAGACGCGCCCGCCGTATCGCTCGAAGAACCAGGGTGTGACGAACGGCAGGGCCGCGAAGACGACGACGCTCGCCACGATAAAGACGACGGTCCTACCGGTGAACGGGGCGAAGATGAGGCCCAGGCCGATCACGGTTCCGAGGTCGTTCACGAAGCAGGCCGCCAGTATGCCTTTCCCGAACTCGGTCCGGTTGAGGCCGAGTTCCAGCATGACCGAATAGACCACGGCGACCGAGGTGGTGGAGAGCGCGATTCCCGCCAGCCAGCTCGATCGCACGGACCAATGGAGCACGAAGTGGGCTACGGCCGCGGCTCCGAGGAACGGGCCGCAAAAGCCGACCAGGCCGACGGTGAGCGACTCTTTCCACTTGGTGCGAAAGATGGCGGGGTCCAGTTCCGCGCCCGCAAGAAAGGTCAAGACAATCGCGCCCGTGCCCGCGAGGAACGTGATCCAGGCGGACTTCGCACCCAGGAACTGGGTTCCGATCAGCGCGCCGATGATCAACTGCGCGACCGTGCCGACCACAATCTCGGACAGCGCTGTAGAGATTCGCAGCCAGATCGCGAGCAGAACGGCTACGAGGGCGAGAAAAAGCCAAAGCGCCGCGGAGAACCAAACCTGTTCCAATTCCGTGACCTCCAACAGACTAAACGGGCAATTCCAACTTATGGCGCAACGAGTCGAGCCGGCTCAGATCGTCACGGATCTGGGGAGCCTTCTCGCCCGCGCCGGCAATCAGACGCTCGATGGTGCCGATCAAATCTTCCAGGCGCCCCGCCGCCTCCTTGTCCATGGCGTACAGGGCGGTATTGACGCTCTTTTCCCACTGCGATGCCAGCCGCGAAAGGTTCTTGAACACCACGCCGGTAATCGTCTTCCGGAAGTGCCGGCGTACGATGCCCTTGGCGAGCGACATGGGAATCAGGAACGAGATCAACTCCCACTCGCGATCGAAGAGCCGGCCGATGCGGATGTCCGGACCGCGCGGCTCCCTGGCCTCGATCTCCACTTCCGTCGTGCGCAGCGTCACGCCCAGGGCCTCGATGGTTCGCTCGGAAATGCGGTTTCGAAAGTCCTGGAGCGTTTGCGAGAGCTGCCGGCCGACCCTGTGCAGCGGATCGAGGAAGTCCTGCCGGTGGACGGTGGACAGGCTGACCATCTCCCCGGTGATCGCCGCTTCCAGCCAGGCTCCGAACTCGCGGGCCGCCACGGAGAGCGACTTCGTCCAGGCCGGATACTGGCGCTCGAAATCGCTGGCGAGGCGCGCATCGATCTCGTGCTCATGCGCTTCGAGCGTGCGTGCGAACTCCTCTCTGGCGTTCGCCGCCGCGTGGCGGACGATGAGGCGCAGAGACAACTTGGAGTCGTCGAGCGATCTCTTCTCGCCGAGGATCTTGCGCTTCAGGGCATCGCGCGCGGAGTCGTCCGCCTCGGAGGATTTGAGGGCCACGGCCAGGTACTCCGCGCATTCCCGCAGCAGCGTCTCCACTTTGCGAGCCAGGATCGCCCGGCGCTGTTCGTCCGATTGTTCGACCGCTCGGGAAACGATCGCCTCCTCAAAACGCGTCTGGAGCGCCTCGTAGCCGGGCCGGATCGAGTACGGATAGACCGGCACCGAGCCATCCCAGTGGCGCGCCAGCTGCTTGCGGACGAAGTCCTCCACCTGCCGCCACTCGCTCTCCTGGAGGGTGTCCACCTTCGTAAGCAACAGGGAAATGTTCGGTGTGTACCGGCTCAATTGCCGGATGAGTTCGATGTCCCTTTGCGAAAGCGGCGGGTCGACGCCGACGGCCACGATCGCCAGACCCACATTGGGCAGCCATCCGAGCGAAGTGTCCGTGTTGTGAGACAGGACACTCTCGAGTCCTGGCGTATCCACAAAGCGGAGGCAGCGGAAGCGGTCAAGCGCCGGGAGTTCGACGCTCACGAGGGCCACCCGTTGGTGGTTCTCCGGGTTGCGCGCTTCGTCGATGTAGGCGCCGATATCCTCCACCGGCGTCTCTTCGGTGTGACCGTCGAGATACCGGACTTCCGCCCGCTCCTTCGGTCCGTAGCGGATTTCGCTGACCACCGACGTTACAGGCACGACGCCAACGGGCAACAGGTCGCGCCCGAGCAGACGGTTCAGAAAGCTGCTCTTGCCGGCTTTGAAGCGTCCGAAGACTGCAACGCTCAGCACTTGATCGCGCGCGAAGGCGCGGCAGCTGGAGATCAGCGGCGTGAGAGCCGAGATGCCGTACCTGCTCGCGACTTCCTCCGCGAGCCCGATCCCATCGTTCCCGTCGCGCGCGCCGGGAGACATAAGGCCGCTGCCTCGATCTACAGTCTCCATAACGTCCTTGTAGCTTGGGAGGGGGTTGGCCGGCCTCCCGCAGCATAGTTGTGCAGGAGTCATTGGCCGGTTGGACGGCGTTAAGCGAACTCCACCGCTCTGCTACCAGTATAAAGCGACGGTCCTCGAGAATACAGGGGGATCCAGTGGCGGAGGAAGAAGGGAACTAACCTCCACCAGTTTGGCCTACGCAACGGAAGTCGGAAGATGGCATGCGGCGGCTGAAAGCTATGCCCTCTTTCGGCGGATGAAGGCAAGGCCTGCCAGAGCCGGGAGGCAGAGCCAGAGGGCACCGGGCTCGGGAGTGTAGCTGTGTTGCTCCGGTTCACTGAAGTCCACACTGGGGAAGGAGCCGAGAAGTTGGGAACCGCTCTTGGTGCTCGGATCGACCCACACAAGGTTGCCTTGGCCGCCGATGCCCGAGATGCCGACCCCGTAGAGTCTGCCATCGACATAGCCGAGGGCGACGGCACCGAAGGGTACGTTGAATTCCCAAGTCGCCGTCCCGGTGGATTGATCGATCTCGTAGACATTGGTGGGACTGCCGGTATCGGTGGTCCAGAGGTTGCCGCTGGAATCGAAGCGAATGTTCTGAGCGTTGCCCAGAGCGCCGTAGTTGCCGATAAGGGTGGTTGTCTGGGAGGCGAGGTCAATTGTGTAGAGCGTGCCCTGGGTGGCGGCGAAGAGCGTGTGGTCAGTGGGGCTGAAGTCCAGCGTCTCAATCCCTGAGGGGAGGGGCATCACGCCGGTAATGGCGCCGTTCGAGGTGTTGATGACGACCAGTTCGCTGGTGTTCGCGATCGCATAGCAGCTTCCATCCGGCGCAATAGCGACATCGTTAATAAGCGGGCCGACGGTGCCGACGATCTCAAAATGGCCCGTGGCGACATCGATGAATCCCGCGTTGCCGCCGGCGTTGAACGTCACACCGAAGACCAGGGGAGTGGCCTGAGCCGTCCCGTGGAATACACAGGCAGCCCCAGCCAGGAACAGGAACAGTGCGGTTCGCATCAACCAATATTAAGAACCGTTGTGGCGGGGAGGCAAGGTTCAATTAGGGGGGGTGTGGCCCAGTACAAACGGACTATGCACGGTGGCCTTGCGCAGGCAGCATTCCGACCTGCCGGGCGATGCGCGCAGCACGGCCGTCATCCCGGGCTCGTGCAGTCCAGCACGCCGGCGCGCGGGATCCTTCTCGACTGGTTATGGTTTCTCCGGTGGCTCGCAGATTTCGAATCGCACGCCGACCGAGCCGAAGTAGAGCTCGTCACCCGAGCGGAGTTGCTCGCCGCGGCTGCGTCCGGGCGAGACGTCGATGGGCTGGCCGTCCGAAAGCAGGCGCGTGCCGCGCGCGCTGCGGTCGTCGAAGACGCGGTATTGGCCGGTTTCGGGCGAGTAGCGGATGTGGGCGTGGGCGCGGGAGACGCTGGCGGCGGCCTCGCCGAACGCAAGCTGGTTTCGGCGTGCGATACGGTGGTCCTTCTCGCGAACCTCGGCGACGCGGCCGATGAAAAACGGATTGCGGGTGATCGCGACCTCCGATCCATCGGCGAGCAGGACGAGCCTGGCGGGGGGACGGGCTTTGTCGCGCTCCTTCGCCGCCGAGGCCGGGGCGCGGCCGGAGTCGCGCTTTGCGACCACTTCGTACTCGCGCGCGGCGCCGGGGACAGGATCGGCCGGTTCGATATTGACGGCGAGGCCGGCAGGGACGGCCAAGCCGCGCTCGGCGAGGTAGCGGGCCACCTCGGCGGCGAGGCCTTCCTCTCCGGCGAGCACGCCTTCGATCATGGAGCGGCGCGCTTCGTCGGCCGAGCGCAGACGCACCAGGATGCGGTTGTGCACCAGGCCCCGGCGGCCGTCGCCGAGCGGCTGCGCGAGCGCGGCGATCTCGTCCAGAATGGCTTGCCGGATTTCGAGCGGCTCGAGTTGCTGGGGCTTCAGCGCGCCGACGAGCTGCTTCCAATTCTTCATTGCGTTTTCTCCTCGGCCAGTCGGACATGGCTGGCCGCATCGACCAGCGGCACCGCGAAGGGAGCAGCCGCGCGGCCGCCGTATCGACCATGTTCGATCAGGATGGCGAAAGCGATGCGGTCCGCGGCGGGTCGGTTGGACGGAGCGAAGCCCATGAACCAGGCGTGCGCGGGGCCCTGGGCGAGTTCGGCGGTTCCGGTCTTGCCGGAGATTTCGACGGCACCCTTGGCGGCCTCGCGGCCGGTGCCCGAGGTCACGACGCCACGCATGGCCTGCTCCAGTTCCTTTGCGAGCTCGGGCGGAAGCAGAACTGCGGGCGGCTCGCTGGCCACGGGCGGCGGCGCCAGGCGGGTGCGCAGCGCGACAAGCTTGCCGCCGGTAGCGACGGCGCCTGCGACGCGCGCCATGCGCAGCGGGGTCACCGTCACTTCGCCCTGGCCATAGGAGGCCTGCGGGAGACGATCGTTGAGCCGCTCGGCGGTGTTCGGTTTCGCCGTTTCGATGTTGAAGAGCGCCGCGGTCGCGAGCAGGTCTTTCGCGCCGACGTCGTAGGCGCCGAGCTGGGCGAAATAGGCGTTGCAGGAGTGCACGATCGCGCCGGTCATGTCGAGCGAGCCGTGCGCCTCGCGGTCCAGAATGTCGTCGCGAATCGTACGGCCGCGCACGGTGTTACCGACACGGCCGTCCGGGAGGCGCACGCATTGGTACACCTTCTTCGCGAGGCCGGGGTCTTTGCGGAGGGCGGCGATCGCGGTAACGATCTTGAATGACGAACCCGGCGGATACTGGCCGAAGCGGGCGAAATCGATTGGCTCAGGAGCGCCATCGGCCTCGGCGCCCGGCAGCGGCAGGCTGACCGCGGCGAGCAGGTCGCCCGTTTCGGGACCGATAACCGCGACCGCGCCGGAGTGCCAGCCGTTCGACTGGAGGTAAGCGCTGAAGGCGTGCGTGAGCTCGAGCTGGAGGCGGGTGTCCACGGTCATGCGAACGTCGGCGCCGCCTGCGAGCATCTTTATTACCGCGGGATTCGCGGGGTTCATGCGGGCGCGCAGAAGCGGCACCAGGTCCTGGTAGTCGTAATGTACGACCCGCACCTTCTGGCCGGACCGGGGCAGCTCGACGGTGTCCACGGTTTCGCGGTCGTCGAAACCCTCGAGGACCGTGCGCGAGACGCGCTCTTCGAAAGCGGCGTTCGACGCGGTCCAGCGGGCGCGCGTGCGGATGTCGCCGATCAGATTGAACATCACGGGGCCGAAGGGGTAGAGGCGGCGATCCTCGCGCGAGCAGGCCTCGTCGATGTTGACGCCGAGCGCGGCGTATTCGGCGCGGTGCTTTTCGAGATCCTCCCAATGGCTGGTGGCAAGCGGGAGGCCGTTGCGGTCGTAAATGGCTCCACGCGGGATGAGGCGCGCGATGACGAGCAGGCGCGGATTATAGGCGATGGCGTAGGAGCCGTCTTCGCGATAGACCAGGGTTCCGGCGGCGACGGTGGCATCGGCCTTCACTACGCCTACCCAGGCGGCCTTCGCCAGCAGCACGCAGGTGAACAGCGCCAGGCCCGCGGCCAGCGCTCCGACCGGGACGCGGAATGGGGCGTAGGGCTCGGCGCGAGGGGGGCGCGCGGAGATGGCGGCGAGGATCGCGACCGCGAGGAAGTTCGCGAGCGTCGCGGACGCGCCGTAGCTGAGGAATGGCGTCACCACTCCGGCCAGCGGCAGGACGCCGAGAATCCCGCCCGCGATCAGCGCTGCTTCGAGAGCGAGCGCGAGCGTCAGGCCGAGGGCGAGGAAGAACTGGTACACCGTGGGCGCGTCGAGGGCGATGCGCAGGCCGCGCCAGAACAGCCACACGTAGGCGATGGCGAGCGCGAGGATTCCCATGAAGCCGAATTCTTCGCCCGCGACCGAGAGGATCAGATCTGTGTAGCCGGCGGGGATGGACTCCGGATGACCGGCCGCCAGGCCCATGCCGCGGACACCGCCCGAGGCCAGCGCCCAGAGCGACTGCACCACCTGCTCGCCGCGCGGCATGCCGTTGTCCCAGGGCTCGAGCCACATGGCCACGCGCGTCACCACGACGTGCGGATAACCGATCTTGTAGGCGAGCGAGCCGACCGCGAGGAGCAGCGCCGCCGCGACCAGCGCCAGGCCGATGCGCCGGCGCGCAACCCCGTAGAGGCACAGGAACAGCACGGAGAGCACGAGCGCGGGGCCCAGATCCTGCTGGAGGAAGAAAAAGACGATGGCGAGAACGACGCCGACGACGACAGGCAATGCATGATCGAGCCGGGGCAGGCTGACGCCGAGGCGCACGCGCTTCTCTTCGAGCTCGCGCAGGAACTCCCAGCGGCGCGCGAAATAGGAGGCCAGGAACAGCACTAAGAGCAGGCGCACGACTTCAACGGGCTGGAAGAACCACAGGCGCACTTTCACGCCGCTCTCGCCTGGGCCGGAACCGAAAATCAGCAGCGCGGCGGAGAGGGCCAGGCTCAGAGCGAACGCAACCTCGCCATGCTGGGCGATCCAGCGTGCGGCGTCGTTGGCGCGGTCGAGCGCGCGCGCCACGGCCGGAGGCGGTTTCAACACGCCCTGGCTGCGCAGGCGCATGAAGTGATCCGCACACGTGACCAGGGCGAGCAGAGCGCACCCCCCCACGATGCCGGCGGCGATGTCTACGAAAACCAGAAGATCGCGCAGGGGATCGCGGAGGCTCACCATCAGGATCACGCTCACTCCCGAGAGCAGGAAAACGACAGGCAGCAGGGTGCGGTCGCCTTGAAAGCGGATGGCGACCCACAGAAGGTGCGTCGCCCAGAATGCCGCGAAGAGCAGCACCCACCAGCGGAGGAAGGCGCCGCGGAAATCGTCCGCGGTGCGCACGATGAATGAGGGCTTGACGTAGGCTGCGAACTCGTCCGAGGGGAACAGCCGGATGCGATCCGAGTGCGCGCGATCGAACCGCGCCTGATAGAGCGGCAGGACTCCGGCGCGCGCCGCCTCGGTTTTGTTCAGGTGAATCGCGGCCAGGTAGCCCACGTTGTCCGGGACCCGGTGCCGCACCGCCGCGGCGATCTGGGAGGCGACCAGCGTGCGCTGCTTCGCGTCCCGATAGTGCGGCAGCCGGGCGGCGATCTCGGCCGCCGGCGTACCCGGGCGAAGCAGCAGCGCACCCGGGAGCATCTGCCGCGCCTCGCGCGCCTGCCAGAGCCCGGCGGCGAGAATCGCGCTCACAGCCAGCAGCAGCGCGGTTTCGCGCCAACGGCCCGGCGCGTTGCTTCGCACGGCGGATTCGGATCTCGCGGAGACGGTGGTAACTCTCATCGGCCGAATAGAAACTTCCAGGGACTCTTGTGGGGCTCGCTCCGCTCCAGCCACGAATCGAGAAAACTGATGCGCGTTTTGCAATACTCGATGCTGGTCAGCGAATTTCCATAAACGGGGAACCTCACGAGCCAATCGATGGCTTTCTGGTAGAAGTCCTTCGCGCTGCGGGCCCGCTCGCGCGACTGGTCCGGCAGACTGCTCGCGATTTTGAAAGCCTCCGCCGTGAGGATGTCCGCGCGCTGCCGGTAGCATTCGCCGAGCATCGAAACCCAACGGCCTTGGGCGGTGAAATCGAAGTTGCGGTCGCGTGCCCTTTCGAGCGCCTTCTCAGCCTGCTCGGGGTCCTTGCGGTTGTACAGGTCGATCATGGCGACGCCGAGCCAGGGGTCGGGCGATCGTGGCAGCAACTTCTCCGACTCCTCGAACAGGCCCTGGGCGGCCTCGACGGCGTCCGCGTTCTTATCTCCGTGCGCCTCGATGCGCTTCAGTTGCGCGTCCGAGAGGCGCAGACGGCCCTTGATCGCATCGTTCTTCAGGTCGTTTTCGCGGGCTCGTTCAAAGAGAGCGCGCGCCGCCTGCCAATCGCTCTCCCTGACGGTTCCGGTGCGGAAGCGGACCATGATGGCGTCGCCCTCGGCGATATACCCTGCATTCATGTACTCGAGGATCTTGCCCGTGCGGAACCAGACAAAATGGAGCTTGTTCAGTTCGTCGAGGCGCGCGCGGCCTGCTTCCGCGGTGACTTTCTCCGTCGCCAGATCCGTTTCGAGAACTTGCGCGGCTGCCATCGCGCTTCTCTCCCGCACGGCCCACCAGATCGCGAGCGCCCCCACAATAAGAACTACGACGAGCAGCCTCAGAAGTTCCCGGGACGTTCTCTGACGCCGGATCTTCTTCTCTCCCGGGGGCTTTGGCGGCAGGGGCGCGACGGAGCGGCGGGTCTCGGCGGCCGCGTTCGCTGGCGGCGCCGTCGAGCGCACGGTCTCTCCGCGATAGCCGGCGATTTTCGGCATCTCCGGGTAATTCTTGAGATCGTGGACGAGTTCGCTCGCGCTCTGGTAGCGGCGCTCGGGCTCGGGATCGAGAAGCTTCTGGACGATGGCTTGGAGCGCGGGCGGCGCGCCTTCAATTCCGAGGTCGGGCAGCCCGGGCCGCAGGCGGATCTGGCTTTCCATCTCCTCGATGGATTTCCCCGCCCCGAACGGCACGCGGCCGGTCACCATTTCGTAAAGCATCGCGCCGAGGGCCCAGCGGTCCGAGAGCGGGTTCATCTCCTGGCGGTCGAGCAGCTCGGGCGAGGCGTAAGGCGGGCTCCAGGCGGGCGCGCGCGTCCCGCCGGGCTTCGAGAAAGAGAGCGCTTTTGCGGTGCCGAAATCGAGCACTTTGACTTCGAAGAGTCCGTCGAGCGGGCCCGAGATGCGCACATTTTTCGGCTTCAAATCGCCGTGGACCGCGGCGCCGAGCTGTTTGCCGTCGATGGTCGCGTTGAAGTTGCTGAGGTTGTCGAGCACCTCGGCGACCTCGAGCGCGATGTGGATGGCGAAGCCCGGCGGGATGGGGCCGCTCTCGGCCAGGATCGCGGAGACGTCGCGGCCCTCGATGAATTGCATGTCGATGAAGAAATGGCCGTCGGCGTCGCCGTGCCGGTTGACCTGGACGACGCGGTGGTCGCGCTCGGATAGCATCTGCTGCATCACGGCGCCGAAGCGCGCAGCCTCGACGATATCCTCGTTTTCGGAAAAGCGGCGGATCGTTTTGAGCGCGACCTTCCCCTTCGTCTCGGTGTCGCAGGCGATCCAGACGCGCGACATGCGGGTCTCCGCCAGGAGGGCCTCGATGGCGTATCGCTCGAAGCTGGCCCCGGGGCCGAGATCCATCTACTTGACCCCTCGAGCGCGCGGACGCGGGGCCTCGATCACGAGATTGTCCTTGGCGACGGCGGCCTCGTCTTCAGGCGAATCCTCCCAGGCTACGTTGCGCTGGTTGTGCGCGATGACGTTGCCGTGGAGGACGGGCTCGGCGTCGCCCGAGACCTCGACGCCCGCATGCGGCGTTCCGGCGGAGTTGCCGTTGTTCGTGATGGAGCTCGCGGTGACCTGCGCCTTCGCGGTGTCTTCGAAGCGCAGACCGGCGCCTGCATTGTCGTGTAGGGAACAGGCGCGGATGCTCACGGAAGACGCTCCGCGAACGAGCACGGCCGCGGTGGAGGTCTTCTCGATTTCGAGACCGTCCAGCGAGGCCTCGGAATCCGCCGCCAGCACGCCGATGGCTACGCCCTCGCCCTCGATTTTGAACCCTTCGATGGAGCCCGACTTACCGAGGGTTAGGGCGGCGCCGGGATCGCTGACGCTGGCCTTGGGCTCGATCACCGCTTCGCCCCGCGCGACCAGGTGCACGCCGTCTTTGATGTGCACGCGCTCGCGATACGTTCCGGCAAGCACGAGCAGCGTGTCGCCTGCCCGCGCGTCATCCATGGCGTCCTGAATCGTGGAGTAGTCCGCGTCGGGCGTTTGCGCCACCACCAGCGTGTGCGGCCCTTCCGGTTCGGTTGGTGGCGCGCGATGCGACCACAAGACGCCGCCGAGCGTCGCGAGCGCGCCGAGAATCGCTCCCGCGAGCAGACCTGCAACCAGCGCGCGCCACCGGCTCGCGGGCGCCTGCGGCTTCGTTTTCGGCGCGAACTCCGGCCCTTCGACGAACACGACCGAGACGTTGTCCTTGCCGCCCGCCTCGTTGGCCAGACGCACCAGCTCGCGCGCCACGCGGGCCGGCTCGCCCGCATACTGCGCCGCCACCTTGGCGATGGTTGCGGAATCCACCTGGTCCGTGAGACCGTCCGAGCACAGCAGTAGCGCGCTATCCGGCTCGAGCGCGAGCTGGTGGACCTCGATGAACTCGGCGTCGTAGGGAGCGTGGTCGGCCGAGCCGACGTCGCGAAAGATTTCGTTGCGGCGGGGATGGTCCATCGCCTCGTGCTCGGAGATTTCGCCCGCATCCTCGCGGACGCCGACCGGGGAATGATCGTGCGTGACCTTCTCGATCATGCCCTTGCGCAGCTTATAGAGCCGCGTATCGCCGACGTGCCCGACGACGGCGCGGCCGTCCTGAACGGCAGCCACGGTCAGCACGCACGCCATGCCGGAGTAGTCGGTGTTGCTGCTCGCCTGCGCGAGGATATGCCGCCCTGCGAGCGCGATGCCTTCGCGGATGCGGTCCTCCACGGTGCCGGTCGAGCGGCCGAGACGCGCCAGTAGCTCCTCCTCGGCGATTGCCGCGGCGCGCTCGCCACCGGCCTCGCCGCCCACGCCATCGATGACGAAGTAGATGCCGCGCTTGTCATCGCTGTAAACGCGATCCTCGTTGTTGCCGCGCAGGCGGCCCGGGTCTGTCAGGGCGGCGGAACGGTAACCTGCGGTTGTCATTGTCGCGGGACAGGCTGGAAGTCCAACTCCATTTTGCCTGCGAGAACGATGCGGGAGGGAGCGGCGAGCGGCGCCCACAGGTCCTTGTCGACCTCGGCCCCGTCTTCGGTGACGCGGCTGGGCGCCACGGCGACGCCGTCAACCGTGGTCCCGAACTTACTCACGTCCTTAATCTCGAAGGCTCCGTCGGGGCGGCGGCGGACGATGGCGTGCTCGCGCGAAACGTCCGGGATTTCGGTGCGCAGTTCGAGATCGATCCAGCGGCCCGTGCCACCGCGGCCGATGTGAACCTCGTCGCGCGTCATCAGGTAGGACCGGCGGCCCAATTCGTCGGTAAAACGGAATTGCGCCAGGACGTTTTCGGCCTTCGGAGCCGCGTCCACGGACTGCCGGGTCTTTTCGCCGGTCGCCGCGCTGGCGCCATAACGGGTGGCCCGCACGGTTTCGCTGCCGTCGAACTCGGCGGCGCGCGGGGGCTCGGGGAAATCGGAGAAGATGACGAACTCGCCGCTGCGGCAATCGTCGTCGTTGTTGGGGTAGAAATCCACCTGCCAGAATTCCTTTACGCGGCGGAACTCCTTGGGCCGGCGCAGGCCGAGGCGCTTCGTCCAGGAGGCGAGCGGCTTGTTGAGGCGCACCAGGGCTTCGGTGAGCTCGGATTCGGTCTCGCCGCGGATTTCCTGGAGGATGGGGTTGAGGCGCTCCCAATCCGCGGGATGCAGATAGACCCGGAAGACCGAGGGAATCAGCACGGAGCGGGCCAGCGGCTCTGCTCCGGCCGTCATTTCGCCGACTACAGCCTCTGAAATCCGGCTGCCGGTCACCGCCGGGCTGTCCGCCTCTCGTGCACGCATCGACACTGCCAATATAGCGCCCCGAGGGTGGGGGGAGGGCGGCGGGAGAGGACGGACAATACTGAATGTGGCGGAGGAAGAGGGATTCGAACCCCCGAGGGCCTTCCGACCCTAACGGTTTTCAAGACCGCCGCCTTCGACCGCTCGGCCATTCCTCCAGTCCCAAGCTAGCCTGTTTCGCCCGGCGCCGCAATTCCCGTTGACGCAGGGCGAATAAAAGGCGAATATAGAGGCATGCACCTCGTCGGAATCGCCAGGCTCGTCGCCTCGAGCGAACTCCTGGCCGCAAAACGGGCCGTGGAATACTTCGAGCTGCCTACCCGGCGCTTCCTCAACCGCACCTCCGAGCGCATGCCGTTTCAGTGGACCATCAATCCCTACCGCGGCTGCGAGTTCGGCTGCGTCTACTGCTACGCCCGCTACACGCACGAGTTCATGGAACTCGACGGCGTGTCGGCCTTCGAGCGGAAAATCTTCGCCAAGCAGTTCTTCGCCGCCTCGCTCGCCGCCGAACTGCGCAAGATCAGCCGCAAGGATTGGATCGCCATCGGGACCGCCACCGATCCTTATCAGCCCGCCGAGAAGCGCTTCGAGGTGACCCGCGAGATCCTGAAAGTCTTCGCGGCGGGCCGCGGGCGCCGGCTCAGCGTCACCACCAAGTCAGACATGGTGATGCGGGATCTCGACCTTTTTCACGAAGTCGCCCGCGCGAACGTTTTCCACGTGAACTTCACCCTGACGACGATGGACGAGAAGCTGGCGCGACTGCTCGAACCGCGCGCCCCTCGTCCGGAACTGCGGCTCGACGCGGCGCGCCAATTGGCCGAGGCCGGCATCCAGGTGGGCGTCTTCCCGAATCCCATCATGCCGTTCCTCACCGACAGTGAGGAGAGTCTGGATGCCGTGGCACGCGCGGCGAAGGAGGCCGGCGCTACGTTCCTGGGCGGCGGGCCGCTCTTTCTGAAACCGTGCGCGAAACAGGTGTTCCTGCCGTTTATCGAGCGCCATTTCCCGCGCCTCGCGCCGGAGTACGAGAGGCTCTATCGGACCGGAGCGTTTCTGCGCGGCGAATACGCGGAGCGAATCCGCGAGCTGCTGAAGCGCGTCCGCGCCCGTCACGGCCTTCGCGACTCACCCAATGAGTACACGCCGGAGCTGTGGGAACCCGAGCCCGAGCAGGGTAGTTTGTTCGAGCCCCTGGCGGCCGTGCCATCATCTTAGGGGATGCCGGAACTTCCCGAAGTCGAAACGATCGTGCGGTCGGTAGCTCCCCGCCTCCTCGGTCGCGAGATCCGCGAGGCGCGCTTCTACTCGCGCCTGGTGATGCGCGGCGACGCGGCCAGAACCGCGGCCCGCTTGCGGGGCAGGCGCATCGAGGCGGTCCGCCGTCACGGCAAGTTCATCCTCGTGGAACTCGGTGGCGGCCTGACGCTAGCCATCCATCTCGGGATGACGGGCAGCCTGTTGTGGAACGCGGAGCCCGGTCCGCACGCGCGCGCCGTCTTCGATCTGGACGCCGGGCGCCTGGTCTATAACGATCCGCGCCAGTTCGGCCGCATCGAACTGTGCAAATCGCTGCCGGAACGCGCCGCACGGCTCGGCCCGGACGCGCTGGAGGCTGGGGCGGAGGAATTCGCCGCGCGTCTGGCGTCGCGTCGCGGCCGCATCAAGCCGCTCCTTCTGAACCAGGCTTTTTTGCGTGGCCTCGGGAACATCTACGTGGACGAATCGCTGTTCGGCGCGCGCATCCATCCCCTGGCGTCCGTGGAGCGACTCTCGTCCGCGCGAGTTCGGCGGCTCCACACCTCGATTCGGGAAGTGTTGAGCGCGGCCGTCGAGGCCGGCGGCTCCTCGATTTCCGATTACGTCGATGCCGACGGACACGCGGGGAGCTTTCAGGTGCACCACAACGTCTACGGCAAAGAGGGTGCGCCCTGCCCGCGCTGCGGCACGCCGATCCGGCGCATCGTGGTGGGCCAGCGCGGCACACACTACTGCCCCGCGTGCCAGCGCGCGTGAGGCCCGGCGGGTCTGGAGACCCGCCGCAGGCGTGGACGCCTGCCCCACTCAGGGCGTACCCACGAGATCGTGAACGTCAACCGAATAGCGCCGAGCCGTCTCCTCGCCCGGATGGAGCTCGCGGAACTGGCGTGCGCGCGCTTCCAGCCGAGAGGCCTCTTTCTTCTTCCCGGTCTTTCGCAGCACCCTGGCATGGCTCTCGAGACACGAGGCCAGCGCCCGGTAATCGCCGGGATGCTTCTCCAGAATCCCGCGCGCCTGCTCGAACAGAGGGCCGGCCTGCGCGTAATCGTGTAGCGCTGCGTAGCTCACCGCCAGGTTGAACCACGCGTAGCCGACGCGCGAATGGTCCGGCCCGAGCGACTCCCGCCAGATTGCGAGGGCCTTCCGGTACAGCTCCGCGGCCCCTCGCAAGTCACCGCGATGCTGGGCCACGCCGCCCAGGTTGTTCCATTCGACGGCCACGTCCGGGTGCGCCGGGCCGAGCGCCTTCAGGTTGATGTCCAGGGCGCGGCGGAAGAGAAGCTCGGCATCGTCGTAGCGGCGCCGGGCCTCATAGATCGAAGCCAGGTTGTTGAGACCGGTGGCCACCCGCGGATCATCCGGTCCGAGCGCTTGCTCGAAGACTCTGAGCGCGCGCAGATTCTCCGCCTGTGCCAGCTCGAGCTTACCCTCGGTCCGGTACACCTCGGCCAGATTGTTCAGCACCAGCGCCACGGCTGGATCCGTCTGGCCGAGAATTCTTTCCCTTGCGGCAAGCGCTGTTCGCAGCAGCTTCTCCGCGTCCCGTGGGCGGCCCTCCTCGGCGTACAACTGGGCAAGGCTGCCCTGGAGGCCGGCCACTTCGGACGATTCCGCGCCGAACGCCCTTTCGTCGATTGCTAGCGCCCGCTTGTACAGAGGCTCCGCCTCATCGTTGCGTCCGAGCGTGCGATAGAGCGTGGCCAGGTTGGCGAGCGTGGGAGCGGCGTCGGGATCGAGTTGGAGCGCTCGCTCGTAGGCTTGCCTGGCGTCTTCGTACCGCGCTTGTTTGAAGTAGGTCACGCCGAGTTCGTTGAAGGAGTGGGCGTCGCGGCGCTCCTCCGCAACTAGCCCGCCGGCGCACACCAATACCGTGATGGTCTGAAACGTCAGTCCCAGATTCATGGGCAGCCCCCCTGAGTGGCCGCGAATTGTTCTGACTGGCTAGACGAAGACCTCGAGCGTTTGTTCCGCGGTCAATTGTAAATTCCGTGTGTCCTTCATGACACGCGTCGTGTGTGTGAACAAACACGGCCGCGGTTCGTGACCTTAGCGAAAGGGCCGATTGGCGCGCCTTCGGACGATGGCCGCCGGAATGCCATCACCCAGGTCGATGTCAGCGCCAAGCTCGTCCGGCACATTTTTCCGGCAGTTGGAATATATTTGTACGAGCATGGCTGGCCCGCCGGCTCTCTTGAGGACGCGCAAGTTCTGGCTCATCGCTGTCGCCATTGGGTCGCTTGCAGTGTTCGCATTTGGGATTGCGCTGTTTCGCGCGGCGCGCGGACTCCAAAAAGCCGAGAACGCGGCTGCCGAAAGCGACATCCCCTTTCACGCAGTGCACGTGAGTCGCCATGCCACGCCCTTCGAGGCCATTTCCGCGCCCGCCGTGTTTCGCGATGCAGCCCTCTTCGACGGCAACCTCTATCTGTGCGGCCCGGCCGGCTTGATCGAATACGACGCGGCAGGAATGGTTCACGCGCGATACACCGCTGGAGCGGATCTGCCGGCTGCACCCGTAGCCGTCGCGACCGGGATCGCCGCCGATGCGGGCGAACCCGAGCTTTTCATCGCTACGGCGGGCGAGGGACTGCTGGCGTTCAACGGCCGCGGCTTTCGCCAGGTTCGCCCCGATGCCGCCGCCTACGGCAACCTCACCGCATTGCTGCCGCTCTCAACCGGCCGCATTCTCCTCGGAACAGCCCGGAACGGCGTGGTGGTGTATGACGGCAAGCGGATCGCGCCGTTTCACCCTGAGCTCGCGGCTTTACAGGTCAGCGCGCTCGCCGGGGATGAGGCCAGCGTGTGGGCCGGCACCGTGAACGACGGCCTGCTGCATTGGCACGCCGGCCAAGTGGACCGGTTCGGCGAGTCCGAGGGACTGCCGGATGCCCGCATACTCTCGATCGCGCTGGCCGGCGACGCGGCCTACGCCGGGACACCGCTAGGCGTCGCCGAGTTCGTGGGCGGCCGGTTCATACGCGTTCTCGCGCAGGGAGTCTTCGCGCAATCGTTGCTGGTGCGTGGCGACACCCTGGTGATCGGAACGCTCGAGGAAGGCGTCATCGAGGTCCCGCTCGCTCCCGGCCGGCCCCGCCCCGCCCGACACGCGGGCGAGCCGCTGGCGGGGGCGATCGAACGGCTGCTGGAGATGGACGATACGCTCTACGCCCTGGCTTCGGACGGCCTGTATCGGGCATCGAGCCGCGGCGGCGGCTTCGAACGCGTGCTCGATCGCGGCGCGGCCGTGCTCGCGGACCGCAACATCTCCGCGCTGGCCTTCGACGCGGCGGGCCGGCTCTGGGTCGGCTACTTCGACCGCGGCCTGGACATTCTCGAGCCCGGTCTCGACCGCGCCTCGCACCGCGAGGACAGCCACGTTTTTTGTATCAACCGAATCGTCCACGACCCCGCGCGCGGCATCACGGCGGCCGCCACCGCGAATGGGCTGGTGCTGTTCGACGCCGCCGGCAGCGAGCGCCAGGTGCTGGGTCGCGAGCAGGGACTGATCGCGAACCAGGTCACCGACATCCTGGTGCGTCCCGGCGGCATGATCGTGGCGACGCCCGCCGGAATTACGTTTCTCGATGGCGCCGGCGCGCGCAGCCTCTACGCGTTTCACGGCCTAGTGAACAACCACGCTTACACGCTCGCGGCGGCCGGCGGCCGGCTGCTGGTAGGCACGCTGGGCGGGCTCTCGGTGCTCGATGGCGATGCGGTGCGCACCAACTACACCACCGCCAACTCGGGGCTGCGGCACAACTGGATCACCGCCATCGCGCCCGCGGGGGACGAGTGGTTCGTGGGAACTTATGGCGCGGGCGTGCTGCGCTTCGATTCTTCCGGCCGCTGGCACGGCTTCGCCGATCTGGACGCGCATTTCGAGGTGAATCCGAACTCGATGGCGGCCACGGATCGCGCCGTGTACGCAGGTTCGCTCGGCGGCGGCCTCTACGTCTTCGACCGCGCCCGCGGGCGGTGGCACAACGTGAGGGACGGCCTGCCCTCGCCCAACGTCACAGCGCTGGTGGCGCACGACGGCTACATCTATGCGGGCACCGACAACGGGCTGGTCCGCTTCCGGGAAGACATGCGATGAGACCTCTCCTGCTCCTGCTTCTACCGGCACTGCTGTGGGGCGACGCCGGCATCATCATCCCCTCGAACCGGCAGCAGCCGGATGCGAGCGTGCTCTCGCTCGAGGAGATGTGGATCGTGGTGCGCATCGACGACGGCGACGCGCGTGTGGCGATCCGGCAGATCTTCGCCAGCCATCACGACAAGGTGCTCGAAGGCAACTACCTGTTCGCGCTCCCGGGCCGCGCCTCGGTCTCCGACTTTGCGGTGTGGGACGACGTGACGCGCATTCCGGGCGTGATCCTCGAGCGCCGCAGGGCCGAAGAGATCTACGAGCAGGCGCGCGCCCAGGCCATCGATCCCGGCCTGCTCCAGCAGGGCGAGCGCGGTTCGGACGAGGCGACGCGGTCGGCCGTCTTCAGCGCGCGCATCGTGCCCATTTCGGCCTACGGCGCCAAGCGCGTGGAGATGGAGTATCACGAGATCATCCCGGTCGAAGACCTGCACTCGATGTTCGCGATTCCGCTGCGGCCGGACGCCTACCAGGCGCAGCAGGCAGGCCTGATTCACATCGATTTCGAACTGCATTCCTCGCACGCGATTTCGAACTTCGAAAGCGTGAGCAAGGTGTTCCCGTTGCGCATCGAGCAACAGACGCCGAATCTCGTGAAGGCCTCGTTCGAGGGGAAAAAGGTAGCGTTCACCGAGGACTTCGCCGTTCGGTACGGCATCGACCCGTCCCACGCCGAGCAACTCGAAGTCATAGCGCACCGCGACGCCGGCGAACCGGGGTTCTTCGAGGCCTCGGCGCTCCTGACGCAAGGCGCGGCCGCAACGGCCCAAGGCGTTCCGCGCAGCATCGTGATCCTCTTCGATAATTCGCTCTCCATGCAGTGGGAAAAGCTGGAGCGCAGCTTTCAGGCGCTGGAGACGCTGCTGCGCGCGCTGCGGCCGCAGGACCGGTTCAACCTGATCCTGTTCAACTCCGAGGTGCAGGCGCTCGCACCCGCGCCGGTCGGGGCCGACACCGCTGCCGTCGAAAAGGCGCTGGCCTTCGTGAAGGCGAGCCGCCTGCGCGGCGGCACGGACCTGGAGCGAGCTTTGGACGCCGCACTCGCCCAACCGGCCGCGGCGGGTTTCGAGCCCTACCTGGTTTTGCTCTCCGATGGAGACGCCACGCGCGGCCGGATCGCGAATAGCAAACTGGCCGACGCCTACGCCGCCCGGTGGAAGGCCGCGCCGAGGCGACCGCGAACGTTCCTGTTCGCCGTGGGCGACGACGCCAACATGCCGCTGTTCAAAATGCTGGCTCAACACGAGGGTGTCCTCGAATGGGTGCGCTCCACCGAGCCCGCCGACTTCAAGTTGGGCGCGTGGGTGGCTAAGTTCGGCCGCAAGCCGGTGGAGGGCCTCGCGCTCGCCGCCGAGCCCGCGGCCAATTTTGATATGGTCTATCCGCTCGAGAGCACCGTATTCACGGGCTCCATCGAGCGCTGGGTCGGCCAGTACGCAAAGCCCGGCCCGGCGGCCTTCACCGCCCGCGGCAGCCGCGACGGCAAGCCTTTCGAGATGCGTGACAAGGCGACGCTGCCCGCCGAGAGCGCGGACCATCCGCAACTGCCGCGCACATGGGCCCGCGCCCGCGTGGACGCGCTGCTTGACAAGATCGCGCGCGAAGGCGAGGACCGCGCCACCATCGACGAAATCATCCGCCTGGCGCGCAAGTACAAGTTCGTGACGCCCTACACGTCGTTTCTGGCGGCGCCCCGCGCGCTGTTGCGGCCGCGGCTGATCCGGCCCGGCGACCCGGTGCTGCGCGTGAAGACCGATCCTTCGATCGCGTCCATCGTGGCGCTGTTCCCGTTCGGCCTGGTCAAGCCGCTGCGCTACCTGCCCGAAGAGGACACCTGGCAGACGCGCTTTCTGGCGCCGGTGGACATGAACGACGGCACGTACTCCGTTCGACTGATCATGCGAGACCGCGCCGGGCACGTCTACCGCGAATCGAAGACCTTCGTGATCGCGAGCAAGACGCCGCTGGTGCGGGTGCACCTGGACAAGCGCCGCTTCGGCCGCGGAGAAATGGTTCGGCTGAAGGTCGGCGCCTCGAATACGACGCGGACCGTGGTGGCGCGCATGTTCGGCGTCGGCCCGGTCAGCCTGCGCTGGAACGCCGCCGAGCAGGCCAACGTCGGCGAGTTCGCCGTGCCCGCGCAGCTTGCGCCGGGCCAATACGTGCTCACGGTGACGGCCGAAGATTTCGCACACAACATCGGAAGCCAGGAGGTGCCGCTTGAAATCCTCCCGTAAGTCTCTGGGCGCGGTTGCAGTGCTGATTCTCGCCGGGCTCGCGGCCCGCGCCGATTTGCCGCGCTGGTTCCAGAACATTCCGGCGGTGAAACGCTTCGAGGGCGTCTTCGTCACCACCGTCTCCATGCCCGGAGGCGCCGTCACGGTGCGGCGCGATCCGGCCCAGACGCGCGCGTCCCTCACCCAACTGATCGCGGCCGCGCCCAACGACGCAGAACTCTACGCGCTCCGAGCGCGCGCCGCCGAGGAGCAGCTCGACGCGGCTGCGGCGGAGGCCGATTGGATCCAGCAGGCGAAGCTGGCGGCCGACCCCGGAGCGGGTCAACTGGCCCTGGCCGATTTCTATCACCGGCGTCTGCGCCCGGCCGAAGAAGTCCACGCCCTAGAGGCGGCGGCCAAAGTGCCCAACCAACCCGCCGAGAAGTTCCTGCCCCTCGCCGATCAGCGCGCTTGGCGCACGCTCCAGAGGCTGATTGCGCTGGTGGATGCGCAGGCTCTTCCGGTTGAAACCGGAGAGGAAGTCTACCGGCTGTGGATCGAGCGATACGCCCGGAGGCGTGGGGTCTACCGCCAGTACTTCGGCTACCTTCTCGACAAGAAGCAGAACGCGGCGGCGGACGCTCTGGTGGGCGAGTACGCCAAGGCGTTTCCATCCGACACCGTCTTCCCCACCAGTGCCCGAGCCGCGCTGGCGGAGAACCGCGGAACTCCGGAGCAGGCACTCGCCATCTACGATCAGGCGTTTCAGCCGTTGTGGCCGGCCGAGCTGGTGAAAGACTACTTCGAGCTCCTTGGGAAGACTCACGGTCTGCGATCTTTTCTCGGCAAGGCCCGCACCGCCGTGAGCGCGAATCCAACGGACCTGAGCGCCGCCGCGCGCCTTTTCTACTACTACCAGCAGCAGGGGAACCTGCCCGAGGCGAAGCGCGCGCTCGTCGAATTCCGCCAGAGGAAGGACGCGCGGCAATCCGCCTGGAGCGCGGCCGAGCTATGGACGATGGGGCGCCTGATGGAAGAGGTCCACGACTACGACGAGTCCGCGCGCAACTACCACGCCCTCTACGCGCTCGCCGGTGCGGCCCCCGCCGACAAGGAACGTTCGCTCGCGGCGCTGGCGCAGCTTCTGTTCACGGCGCCGGAGCAGCCCATCCGTTTTGGCGCAGGCGACTTGTCGTTCTACAAAGACATCGCAACCATGGACCCGCATCCGGGGTTCCTGAACGGCATTCTGTCGTTGCTGCTCAACTCGACGGCGCCGGAATACAAGTACGCCGACGAAGAGCAGAAGGCCGTGGCGTACTTCCACCGGTCGCGCGCGGCCGAGCTGGTGGCGCTCTTCGATTCCAAGTTCCCCAAGTCGGCCCGGCGTCCCGCGCTGGCGGCCAAGCTTATTGAAACCTACGCCACCTACGGCGCGAGCGACGGCGTGATCCGCGCAGGCAAGCAGTTCCTGGCCGCGTTCCCGCAAACGCCCCTGCGGACCGAAGTGGCGCTACGTATGGCCGACGCCTATGCGCGCACCAAGGACGAGAGCAGCGAGTTCGCCACCTACGATTCGCTTCTCAAAGAACTGGCGGAGCGCGCCGGCGGCGTCCCGCTGGGCGCGAACGCATCGGGGACCGCCGTGCAGGCGCCGTCGGACGAACCCGAGAGTGCGGAAACCCTCGCGGCGGACGAAGAGGCTCCGGCCCAAACCGGAACGGCGCGGGGCAGGGCGACAGGCGGGGAAACGCCTCAATCCAGCCCGGCGCGCTCTCCCGACTACTCCCGCGTGCTCGAGCGCAGCGTGTCTCGCCTGGTCTCGCTGCATCGTCCACTCGACGCGCTGGCTGTGCTCCGCCGCGAGTTGGACCGCAATCCCAACGACCCCGGCCTCTACGCGAGCCTGGCCGCATTCATCGACCAGAACAAGCTCGACGCCGGGATCGACCAGGTCTACCGCCGCGCGATCCAGCAGTTCTCGAGCCTCTCCTGGTACGACAAGCTGGCTCGCTGGTACCTGCGCCATCGCCAGACAACCAGCCTCGAGCAGCTCACCAAACAGGTGGTGGACATTTTCTCGGGCACCGAGCTGGAGCAGTATTTCCGCAACGTGGTGAACCAGGGCAACGTCGGCGCAGCTCTGTACCTGCGCGTCAATCTCTATGCCCACGAGCGGTTCCCCTACGACCTGGCTTTCGTTCACAACCTGCTCACGGCCTACTCCAGGAACGCCACCGCGAACCCGGCGGAGCATGAGCGGTTGCTGAGGAACTACTGGTTCTACGGGGACGATCTGAAGCGGCAGCTCTTCCAAAGACTCTCCAACACGGGGCGCCTCTCGACCGAAGTGGAATCGCTGCACGTCGCGGACCCCGCCGCGATGGTAGCGGCGAACCCCGCGGCGGTCCAATTCGCCGGCGAGGCACAGGCGTGGTGGGCACACTACGAAGCCGCTGCGCCCGCGCTCGAAGCCGTCGCCACGCGCTTTCCGGGCGACGCCGCACTGGTGCGCCGGGCCGAGTCGCTCGACCGCTCGCTAGGCCAAACGGAGCGGGCCGTCGCGCTCTCCGAGAAGCTCTACCAGTTCGACCAGCGCGATCACAAGGCGTTGACCGAGAGCGGGGAGATCTATGCCGACCGCGAGGAATACGCCAAAGCCCGCCCCTATTGGGACCGCATCGCGCGCATCGAGCCCGGCAAGAAGGATGGCTATCTGGAGGCGGCCACCATTTTCTGGGACTACTACCAGTTCGACGACGCGCTGCGCCTGATCGAGCAGGCGCGGCAGCAAGCTGCCAACCCGGCGCTGTACGCCTACGAGGCCGGCGCGATCTATGAGAGCAAGCGCGACTATGAGCGCGCCATCGCGGAGTACTTGAAGGGCGACGCCGCGGCCGCCTCGGCCCGTGCCCGCCTGCTCACGCTCGCCAAGCGTCCCGCCTACAAATCGGTCATCGACCGCCTCACTGCCGAGCGCGTCGCGGGCCCGAATCCCGATGCGGCGGCCGTGTCCCTGCGCATCGCCGTGCTCGAAGCGCAGAATCGGACCAGCGAGGTCGGGACGCTCCTGGCCGATCTCGTGTCGCGCACTACCTCACTCGATCTGCTCGCCTCCATTCGTGGCGATGCCGCCTCGCGCGGCTTCGAGGCGGTCGTCCAAAAAGTTCAGGAGCGCGAAGTCGCCGTCACAGCCGACCCCGTGGAACGCATGCGGGCGCGGCTGGACTTGATGCGGCTCTACGAGAGCAAAGCGGACGTCGCCGCGGCCCAGCGTGCGGTGGAAGAGCTGTATCGTGAGAATCCGGCCATCCTCGGCGTGGTCCGCGCGACGGTCGATTTCTACTGGCGCAACAAGATGCCCGCGAAGGCGGTCGACACATTGGAGCGCGCCGCGGGCGTCGCGAACGGACCGCTGCGCCGGAGTTTCTCGCTGGAGGCGGCCAACAAGGCCGCCGAATCGGGAGACTTCGCCCGTGCCCGCGAGTTCGCCGGCACTCTGCTCGCCCAGGAACCGCTCAACGCCGAAGCGATTGCCGCCATGGCCGACGTTGACGCCCGCCAGGGGGACGATCGCGGCCTGCGCGCCTTCTACGAAGAGAAGATCCAGGCCCTGCGCGGCTCTCCCTCGCGCATCGCCGAGCTGCGGCGCAGCCTGATCCCGGTCCTGACGCGGCAGAAGGATTATGCGTCGGCCATGGACCAGTACGTCGAGGTCCTCAAGACCTACCCGGAGGACGACGACCTCGTGCGTGAAGCCGCCCTCTTCGCCGCGGCGCACGACGGACGCGAGCGTCTGCGCGGCTACTTCGTCAAAGCCTCGGCGGATTCGCCGCGCGATTTCCGCTGGCCAATGGTGCTGGCGCGGATCGAGACGTTCTTCGAGGATCTGCCGGCGGCCATCGGAGCCTACTCGCGCGCTGTCGCTATCCGGCCAGATCGCACCGACCTGCGCATAGCCCGGGCGTCGATCGAGGAACGCCTGATGCGCTTCGACGACGCGCTGGCGAGCTACACCAAGCTCTACGACCTCACCTACCACGACCCGCATTGGATGGAGAAAGCGGCCGAGGTCCACGCCCGTTTGGGCCGGCGCGCCGAAGCGGTCGCGGCATTGCGCAAGGGATTCATCGACGGGCGCCCCGAGCGCGCGCAGCAGTTCTTCGAAGTCGCGCGCATTCTGGAGGGCTGGAACCTGGTGGCGGAGGCGCGGCCATTCGCCGAGCGCGGCGTGGCGATCT
>CAZBQQ010000006.1:21688-26291 GCA_964493965.1 uncultured Solibacteraceae bacterium | reverse complement strand
GGCTGGAACCTGGTGGCGGAGGCGCGGCCATTCGCCGAGCGCGGCGTGGCGATCTCCGGCAAGTACCTGTTCACCGAGCAAGGGGATGGTGCGGCCGTCTACGCGCGCGTGATGACGCGCCTGCGCGCTTGCGAGGCGGCCCTGGAGACGTTGGGCGCGGCCGGATCGCTCGACAGCTCCGGCTTCACGCAGGCGCTCAACGCCATGGCCGATACCATCGCACTCTACTACACGCCCGAAGAAAAGATGGCCCTGGAGGCGCCGCTTAAGACGGCGAGAGCCTCGCTTCCGGTGGACAAGGTGTTGCCCTTGATCCAGCAGGCCGGGCTGACGCGTCTCGAGGTGGAGGTGCGCTTCAGCCTGATGATGGCGAGTCCGGGCAGCCCCACCGAGAACTCGCATCGGCTCCGCCTGATCGAGCTCCAGCGCCAGCGCATGCGATACGACGAGCTCGGCGTCCAGCTCGAAGCGTACTGGCAGGTGTATCCCAACCGCCCCGACCGCGACGCAGTGCTCGACCAGGCGGCCGAAGCCTATCGCGCGAGCGGCAACGTAGCTGCGGAACTCAAGGTCCTGGCGATGCATCATGAGCGGTCGGGCTTGAGCGGCGACCCTCTGCAGCGCTACCTCGATCTGCTGGCGGTTCACATGCCCGACCGACTTGTGGTCGAGGCCGGGCAGGGCAGAGAGCCATTCCCCGCGCTGAACACGGCGGCGGCAAGCGGCAACGCCAAGCTAGCCCTGGCAGCCATTCGCGCCCACGGCAGCTCAATGCCGCGTGTTTGGACGCGGGCCTACACCGGCCTCGCCGGCGTCTACTACGCCGACACCTCGCCCGAAACCGGTACAGCGTTTGCCGAAGCCATCGGCGACGCGCCCATCGGCGCGCGGTTGGGCCGGCGCGTGGACCGCAACGAGGAACTGGCCGGCAGCGACTGGTTCTATTACGGCACGGTCTACGGCGAATACACAGCGCTGTCGAAACGCGGCGACCCCGAGGATTTCCTGCCCGCGATGCTAGAGGGTACGCCCGCCCGCGCGGACGCCTACGGCACGCTGGCCGATCTTTACAGCCACAACCATGACACCGCCCGCGCGCTTGCCGAGTACGCTCGCGTCCTCGAGCTCACCGCCAAGCGCGGCGACGTCTACGACAAAATGGCCCTGATTCATTGGGACGCGGGCCAGCGCGACGAAGCCATCGCCGATTGGAGAAACGCCTTCGCCGCGTTCCGCAAGCTCGAAGACGATCGCCTTCCCGAGAGCTTCTGGACCGACCTGCCGGCGGCCCTCAAGCACATCGGCAGCCACAAACTCCTCGCCGAAGTTCGCCCCCAGGCCGACAGCGCGTTGCGAATCTACATCCGCCGCAATGGTTACTACCGCCTCACGCCGTTGCTGGAAGGCGCGCTGGCCGCCACGGCCGGAACCGCCGACGGAGTCGCATGGATCGTCGATCTCAGCCGCGCCGCGCCCGATCCTCTGGGCGTCCTGAGCACGGCGCTCGACGCGAAGCTCTTCGACAACGTGCAGCAGGAGGTTCTCTACAAGAGGATTCTCGACGATGCCTCGGCCCGCGCGTCTCAGCCCGGCCCGGAGCACGACTTCGCCCAACAGACTCTCCGCGACTGGCAACTGCGTTGGATCGGCTTCCTGCTCGACACGAAACAGACCGCGCGAGCCCAGGCGGCGCTCGACGCGTGGCAGGGAGAGCGGTCCGCCGTCACAGCCCTCGAAATCCGCGCGGCCTCGCAGGCGGGACACATCGATGCCCTCCTCGACCGATACCGCCGCACGCCGGAGGACGCGCCGCCGCTCGATACGCTGAGCCAGGGCGCCGCGGTACTCAAGACCGAAGGCGACGCGGCCGGCGCGCGACGCCTGCTCGATTTCGTCTACACTCGCGAACTCGACGCGCACAACTTCACCGCCGCGAATTTCCTGGGTCTGGCCGAAGTCCGCATCGGGCAGGGCGACATGGCCGCCGCGATCGCGCTGCTGCGCCGGATGACCCTGGTCGCGGACGAGCCGTTCCAGGATCTGGCGCCGGCGGCGGAGCTCCTCATAAGGACCGGCCACAAAGCGGACGCCCACGAGTTTCTGGCCGCGCGCGTGAAGGCAGTGCCATGGGACCTCGAGAGCCGGGTCAAGTTCGGCGACGCGTCGCCAGGCCGGTCTCCCGAAGCGGCGTACGAAGTGCGCCTGAAGGCGGCCGAGTTGGCGCCGGGATCCGGTTTTGGCAGCGGCGAGCTCGACCTGCTGGCCGGCGGCGCGAGCCCCTCGCCCGCGGCTGCTGAAAAGCCGTACTTCTATTTCGCGCGGCTCAAAGCGGCGGAGGCGGCAAAGACGCAGGACCGCGTCGCGCTGCTCTTGGGAGCCATCGCGATCGACCCCAAGCCGTTGGCGCCGCGGCTGCATTTGGTGCGCGCCGCGCTCGAGAGCGGGAGCCCACAGACCGCGCTCTCCGCCCTCGAGAATCAGGTCCAGCAGTTTCGCTACTACCTGAACAACGACGACTCCGACATCGACCTGGGATGGGTGGTGACCGGTTTCCTGAGCGAAGCCTCCGACACCGCCCAACGTGCCGCCGTGGCTCGCGACCTCGGCAAGGCGTCCGCCGATCTCGACGTGTGGCGGCAGGCTGCGCTTCTCTACAGACTCTCGCTCGCGATCCAGCCATCCGCCGAAACGCGCGCCGCGCTCGACCAGGCGAAAGCGCGGCAGGTATGGCTGGACGAGAACACGCGCCGGCGCCCGGTAATCGGGAAGGAACTCGGGCAAGCGCAGCTGGTGGAGCCGCGCCTGGCCGAAGGAGGTTCATCGAAATGAAGACGCGCATCCTCCTGTTGGCAGCCGTGTTGGCCCTGGCGCTCTGGGCGTTCGTGGAGTCGCCCACGCCGGGCCCCGGCCTCGCCGCCTACATGCCCAGCGGTCCGCTGCTGGTGCTCGAAGCCCGCGACTTCGGCGGCCTCCTCAAAGACTGGAACGCCTCGCACGAGAAGCCGGCGTGGCTGGCGAGCAGCAACTATGCGGTCTTCTCGCGCTCGCGCCTCTTCATCCGGCTCGGGGACGCGCAGACGGAGTTTGCCGCCGCGGCCGGCCTGCCGCCTGACATGGACCTGCTCGCCTCGGTCGCCGGCACGGAATCGGCGGTCGCGCTCTACGACATCGGCAGCCTGCAATTCCTGTACATCACAAAGCTGCCCTCGGCGCAAGCGATCGAGACGGCACTGTGGCGCACGCGCTCTTCCTACGAGACGCGCAACGCCGCCGGACTCGACTACTTCATCAAGACCGATGCGGCGTCCCACCGCGTGGCGGCATTCGCAGCCGCGAAGGACTACCTGCTGCTGGCCACTCGCGAAGACCTGATGGCGGGCGCGCTCACGCTGCTCGCGGGGAAGCCGGTGGAAACGGTCGCGAGCCAGCGCTGGTACGCCGAAACGGTGAAGCGCGCCGGCGCGCCGGGCGACTTGCGCCTGGTGATGAACCTGCCCGCGCTGGCCGAGAGCCCGCACTTCCGCTCGTATTGGATCCAGCGCAACGTTTCCGCCCTCCGGCAATTCGACGCCGGCATCGCCGACCTGCACCGCACCGAGAGCCAGATCCGCGAGGACCGCGCTTTCCTCCGTTTCGACCGCCCAGCCGCCGGACCGCCGGACGCTGCGGCCTGCGCGGGTGCGCTCCGCCTGGTGCCGGATGACGCCGGCTTCTCGCAGGTCTGGATGAAGCCCGCTCCGGAGGCCGCCCTGGCGCTGTTGTACAAGAAGATTCTCGCGCCGGGACCGGCAGCAGCGCCGCCTTCGCTCACCGCGCCGCCGACGGCTGCGAGCGGACCGGCCGGCAGCGAATCTGATCTCGAAACCCGCATCGACCAGCCTCCGCTCGAGGAATCTACGGGCGACGTGATGCCCCCCGCGCTGCGCTCCATGCTCGGAGCGCCGCTCGACGCCATGGTGGAGATCGCCTCGAGCCGCGAGGCGCCGGGCGGCGTGTTGGTGGGGACCGATACGGCGGTGGTGCTGGTGGGGTCTTCGAACTGGGACGCGGCCGCGGTCCGCAAAGCGCTGGCGTCCGTGCCGGAGTTTGGGCCGCTGGGCCGCATCGCGGTCGAGGCGCGCGATCGAGTGTTGATCGTGGCGGATTCGGCCGCGCTCGCCAGGAAGATCGCGGCGCGCCTCGATGCTCCGGCAGCCGGCCAGCCGTTCACCTACGCCGCCACCTTCCACCACGCGGCCGAGCGCGGCCGATTCCTCGCGATGACGCGCCTCATCGACTACTCCGATGCGCAGACCGAAGAGCACGAGCCAAACTTCTTCTCGGAGAACATTGCCAGCCTCAGCGGCGTGCTGAGCGGGGTCGAGTCGTCGTCCATGACCGCGCTCGATCTCGGCGCCACGGTCTCCGAGACCGTGACCTACAGGCTCACAAAATGATCCGGCGGACAGGGCTCGCAATCTGCGCCCTCTGGATTCTCTGCTCCGCCGTCCGTCCGACGGGCGAAGAGCGACGAGCGACGGGCGAGGCTGTCGCCGCCTCCCTCTACGGCCAGGCCGTGGTTACGCTGCTCCACGAGCGCTTCACCCGCGACGACGTCTCGTAC
>CAZBQQ010000006.1:0-21588 GCA_964493965.1 uncultured Solibacteraceae bacterium | reverse complement strand
CCAGGCCGTGGTTACGCTGCTCCACGAGCGCTTCACCCGCGACGACGTCTCGTACATCCTGATCGAGACCGGCAGTGGCCGGATCGTGGACTCGCGGTGGCCGGACGCGAGCCGTGCTGTGCCGATGGGATCGCTCGTCAAGCCGTTCACCGCGCTCGCCTACGGAAAGTCGCACGCATTCCGCTACCCCGAATTCGTGTGCCGCGGGACCGAATCCGGCTGCTGGCTGCCGGCCGGGCACGGCAAGGTGGGGATCGTCGAGGCGATCGCCCACTCCTGCAACGCCTACTTCGACGCGCTCGCGGCCGAGGTCCGCTTCGAGGACGTCGCGTCCGAGGCGCGCCGCTTCTCGATCGCGCCGCCGCCCGAGGATGCTCCGCCCGCTGCCTACGTGGGCCGCCAGGGCCTTTGGGAGTTGCGCCCGGAAGAGATGCTGCGCGCCTTCGTAGCGTTGCTCGCCGATCCGCGCGCCGGCGTGTTGCGAAGCGGCATGGAAGAGTGTGCGCGCCACGGCACAGCCCACGCACTCGGCGAGGGCCTGGCCAAGACCGGCACCGCGCCCTGCACTCACCAGCCGAAAGCGCCTGGCGACGGCTTCGTGATCGCTTTCGACCGCGCCGCCACGCCGCGCTACGGCCTTCTGGTCCGCGTCCACGGCGTCCCCGGAGCCGAGGCCGCCATCGTCGCCGCCCAGATGATGCGCGTGATTCGCGAGGGAAGATGAGGCGCGTCGTTCTTTGCTTCGCGCTGGCGGCGGCCACGTGTTTCGCGCAGGCCGTTCGGATCGGCGTCTTCGGCCTCTTCCACCCGGTCCAGTTGAGGCTTGCGGCTGTCCGGGGTGGCGCGCTCGAGGTCCGCGCGGGCGAAGCGAGCTTCGTGCTTCGAGACGCCGAGACGGCAACGGTCGCGCTCCGGGACGGCGAGATCGAGTGCCGTTGGCGCGGCGGCGCGGCAAGGAGCCGCTCTCTCTCCACGTTGCCGCGCGACGGCAGCTTGGTCCTGAGTGTTCCGGCCAAGATCCAACGGCAGTTCCAGGGCCGCCTCGAGATCGGCGTGTCCGAAGGCGCGCTGCAGCCCGTGGTCGTCATGGACCTCGAGGTCGCGGTGGCTTCGGTGGTCGCGGCCGAGAGCCAGCCCGGAGCTCCCGTCGAGGCGCTCAAGGCCCAGGCCATCATAGCGCGCTCGTTTTACGTGGCCGCGCATCGCCGCCACGCGGCTTTCGATTTCTGCGATACGACGCATTGCCAGTTCCTGCGCGCTCCACCGCGGGCGTCGCAAGCGGCGGCTCGCGCTACTGTTGCGACGCGCGGCCTGATCCTCGCGTGGCACGGAGCCCCGGTTGCCGCGCTCTACTCCGCCCATTGCGGAGGCCGGACCCGGATCCCGGGCCGCGCCGAGCCCGGCGACTACCCCTATTTCGCCGTGCAGTGCTCGTCTTGCGCGCGAGGCTCGCGCCGAGGGGCCACCGACGGCCACGGAATCGGATTATGCCAGACCGGAGCCGCCGCTATGGCCGCCTCGGGCGCAGGCTTCCGCGCCATCCTCGAGCACTACTACCCCAACACCGTGCTGGCTCCCGATCGGTAATTCCTACCTCCCGCCGGTCAAAACTACCCCAGCGACACCGGTCTTCCGGCGCAAGTCACTGACTCTGCGCTTTGGCCCCCGTCGTGCCATAAGGTGCGGGAATGGTGGCCATAATTCGCCTCAACAGAGACATCATCACGGGTCACGGTTGCCGCAAGACCGAATACCGTCGAGGCGATCTGGTGCTCACCGGCCTCGCCCACGCGACCGAGTGGTGCCTCCGCGGATGGGCCGAGCCTGCCGGATCCCTCGACGCCGGCGCATCACCTGACGCCCCCGCGCTGGTAGAATGCTTCCCATGCGAAGCATTGGCCGCCTCTGCCTGACCGCCCTCGCCCTGACGCTCGCCGGATGCGCCGGTTCGAAGCCGCCCGCCCCGCTCGCGCCCGTTCCGGACACCTACCGCGTGAAGTTCGAAACAACCCGTGGCTCGTTCGTGGTCGAGGTGACCAAGGCCTGGGCCCCCGAAGGCGCCGAGCGCTTCTACCGGCTGGTGGAACAGAAGTTCTACGACGACCAGCGCTTCTTCCGCGTGTTGGCCGGGTTTGTGGCGCAGTTCGGCATCAACGGCGATCCGGTGGTCGAGGCACGCTGGCGCAGCATGACCATGCGCGACGACCCGGTGACCCAGAGCAATAAGCGCGGCACCATCACGTTCGCCAAGGCCGGTCCAAACACCCGCACCACGCAGGTCTTCATCAATCTCCAGGACAACACGCGCCTCGACGAAGCCGGCTTCGCCCCCTTCGGCCAGGTGGTGGAAGGCATGGAGTTGGCGGTCGATCACCTCTGGGACTCTTACGGCGACGGCCCGCCGCACGGTTCCGGCCCCGATCAGAACATGGTCGAGACCATGGGCAACCTGTACCTGGACTCGAAGTTCCCCCACCTCGACACCATCCGCCGCGCGCGCATCGTCAAGCCGTGATCGCGTGACGCTCCGTTCATTGCTATTGACAGTGTACTAGTATTCTAGTACACTGCTGATGGTGGGGCGATGCGGACAGAGGGTCTCGAAAGGAGCGGGATATGAACCAATTAGTGCAAGTGTGTCTTGTCGTGTTGGCCGCAGCCGGAGCGCAGCAGCGGCAAGCAGGGATCCACGTGGAGTTGCCTGTTACCAAAAACGCGGTCGCGGCGCCCGGGGCGGACGAAGCGGGCGCGTTAGTGGTGACTATCACCGGCGATGGCCGGGTGTATGTCGGAGTAACTCCGACCGGCCCAGCGGACTTATCGGAAACCCTAAAAAGGGTTCTGTCGCGCGAGAAGGGGAAGCAGCTGTATCTCAAAGGGGACGCGCGTACGCCATACGGGAAGGTGTTGGACGTTCTGGAGACTTTGCCTGCGGCGGGCTTCGGAAAGGTAAGTGTGCTGACCTCTCAGCAGGAGCCGCCGGAGCCAGGGAAGTTACTAAGCCCGAAAGCGTTGGAAGTGCTACTGGGTGCGCGGGCGCCCGCAGGCTCGGAGTCAGCCGACGTCGCACTGCTTCGGTCCGAGCAGGGCCGGACGGATGTGAAGATCGACAACGAGCTTGCCCCCCGCGGCACTCTAGCGAGTGCGCTCAGAGGGGCGCTGAGCACGCAGAAAGCGGCCGTCGTGCACGCAGAGGCGGAGGTGCCCTTCGGGGAAGTCGTCGGAGTCATCGACGTGTGCCGTTCGGCCGGCGCCACGGTGGTTCTACAGACATCGGCGCCGTAAGTGCGCCCTGCAGCTACGCCGTCCAGCAGCGGGGGACCCGGTGAAGGTAGCGGGAGCAGTGCTGGGCCGGTAGCCCCGGGCCTCTGGTCGGCGTTGATCAGTCCCCTTGTTGATACCAGCGGACTCTTCCCCCGTGCCAGTAGAACAATCCACTGGCACTCTCGCGGCAGGACACCAGCAGAGCATCAACATGCAGCTTCAGTGGTTTCTGATCGCCGGCGGATTCCACGGGCTGACTCCTCGGATGCAACTCCCATTGATCGAAGTTGAGATCGCGATAACGAGCCGCACCATACTCCACGAGCCGCCCCGCACCGGCCACAACGGTCCGGCCATCGGCAAATACGAGCAGGAACCCGCGCTCCCGAGACGATTGCTGAGTAACCAGGACCGCGTAGTCGGGACGGCCGTCGCCGTCGAAGTCGCCTCTGATCACCGGCGGACTCAACCGGCAACTGGGCTCCAGATCGGGAAACCGCTTGAGCGCACTTTCGGCAATCTTCGGGAGCTCGATCCGCCCACATTGTGGCTCTGAAACCGGGGGCCTGCCGGCTGCCGGCACCGCACTTAGAAAGACGGCCGAGCCAAGGCACAAGCATAGGCAGAGGTATCTCAGCGCCGCCTCCTTCCGCGACCTCACAGAATAGCAGAATGCAGAAGTTTTACCCGGTGTGTCTGCTATCAGTGATCCCTTCCCGCCGCCCCCGCGCCGGCAACCGAATCGCGCCTGTACTAGACTGGTTCTCCCATGTCCACGCAACCGGCGCCACCAGCGGACCGGGCGATCCGTGTCTTCATCTCGTCCACGTTCCGCGACATGCACGAGGAGCGCGAGATCCTCGTCAAACGCGTCTTCCCGGAGTTACGCAACCTGTGTGACAAACGCGGAGTGACTCTCACCGAGGTCGACCTGCGTTGGGGAGTGACCGACGAGCAGAAGGCGGAAGGCAGGGTTCTGCCGATCATCCTGGAGGAGATCGAGCGATGCCGGCCCTACTTCATCGGGATTCTCGGTGAGCGTTACGGGTGGACGCCCGAGGAGCCTCATCCCGAAGTCGATGCCCTCCCAAAGTCGTCTCTCTGGCAGCGCATCCTGACGAAAAGCCCGCATCGCCAACCGGAGCCCGGGCGATCCGTAACCGAACTCGAAATAGCGCGCGGCGTTCTCCAGAACCCCGCCATGGCGAAGCACGCTTTCTTCTACTTCCGGGCGCCATCCTATCTCGACTGCCTGCCTCCCGAGAAGAGGGCGGACTACGCCGCCGACAACCCAGATGCGGCGCGCAGGCTGGAGCGGCTGAAGAAAGAGATTCGGGCCAGCGGCCTCCCGGTCCGCGACGGTTACCCCGACCCGGCGGCTTTGGGAGAGCTCGTCTTGCGCGACTTGACCGAGGTCATCAACCAGGCTTTTCCCGAAGGCGAGCAAGCCGGCCCTCTCGAGCGTGAGGCCGCCGGACACGACGCTTTCGCGCGCGAGCGAACCGCGGTGTACGTGGCGAATCGAGAGTACTTCGACGCGCTGGACAAGTATGCGGCCCATGGAAACGGCGGCGTCCCTTTCTTCGTGACCGGCGAACCGGGGATGGGCAAGTCGGCGTTGCTCGCCAACTGGGCGGATCGTGTTCGCAAAGCGCACCCCGGCGCCTGCGTCCTGACTCATTTCGTCGAGGCCACTTCGGAAGGCGCGGATTGGGCCGCGATGTTGCACCGGATCCTGTCTGAACTGAAGCGCCGGTTCAGCCTGGACCTCGAAGTCCCCACGGCGCCGGACGACCTCCGCTCGAGTCTTGGGTACTGGTTCCGCACAGCGAACTGGCCCGGCGGTCTGTTCCTTGTTCTGGATGGTCTCGATCATCTGGAGGATGCAGGCGGAGCCCTCGACCTCGAATGGCTGCCGGCGGTATTTCCGGACCGTGTGCGCGTGATCCTATCGACGTCTCCCGGCCGGCCGCTCGATGCACTTCGCAAACGCGGCTGGCCCTCGCTCGAGATCCAGCCTCTTTCCGTCGCCCAGCGCCTCGCCCTCGTGGAAGCCTACCTGGCCCAATACGCGAAGACCCTGGACCGCGCTCACAGCCATCGGATCGCCCACGCGGAGCCATCGTCCAGCCCGCTTTTCCTGACTACCGTCCTCGAGGAATTGCGCCTGTTCGGAAGTCACGAGCAACTCACTCGCCGCATCGACGACTATCTGGCAGCCGACACCGTCACCAACCTGTACCGCCGCGTTCTGGACCGCTGGGAACAGGACTACGAGCCGGATCGAGCGGGCTTAGTTCGCGACTCGCTCCGCCTTTTGTGGGCCGCCCGATCCGGTTTGGCCGAGAGCGAAATTCTGGACCTGCTCGGAGCTGCCGGCGAGCCCCTGCCGCGAGCCGTTTGGTCGCCTCTGTTGCTTGCGGCCCGGCGCGCGCTGCGCGAGCGGCACGGCATTCTGGTGCTGTCCGAGCCGTGTCTTCGCGAAGCGGTCCGTCAGAAGTACATCGGAACCGCCGAAGTCGAAGACGCGGCCCATCTCCGCCTGGCGGACTATTTCTCGCGACGCGAGAACAGCCCGCGCACAGTCGAGGAATTGCCTTGGCAACTATCGGCGGCACGCCAATGGGCCAGGCTGGTCGCGTATCTCGGCGATCCTCTGAATCTGCATTTCACTCTGCTGGCCCGCAAGTCGGATCCGTTCTTGTTTTGGGCGCGGATCGAGGAGAATTCGAGTTTTCGGGTGGTCGATGCCTATCGCGATCTGCTGGCCTCGGCCACGCCGGCTGAGGCCCGGGTGCTGCTGCCATATGTCGTCGAGCTGCTCCACAGCCGCGGTCATTTCCGCGAAGAGATCGACGCGCTCGACGCGCTGATCGCAGCCGACCCGGACGCCGCGCCGCGGGAGCGCACGCCGCTGCTGCTGATGCTGGGCCAGGCTCTCTGGAGCGCCGGCGAGTTGGACCGCGCGCTCGTGGTCGCCAGGGAGACGGCGGTGCTTTCAATGCGGCTGGACGACAGGGTCGGACTCCGCCGCGCGCTCGCCCTCGACGGGATGGTTCTTCTCAAGCAAGGCAAGCCGGCCGAGGCTCTCGTATGCCACCAGGAGCGCGCCCGCTTGTGCCGCGAGTCGGGCGATTGGGCAGCGCTCCAGGACTGTCTCGACAGCCTTACCGCCGTCTCGCAAACCTTAGGCGACATGCGCGCGGCGTTGGCCTACAACCTGGAATCCATGCAACTCGCCAGGGAGTCCGGTTGGCTCAGGGGCTACCAGGCGGCCACAGGCAACCGGGCGAATCTCCTGATGAACCTCGGCCAGTTTGACGAGGCGCTCAAGCTGTTCGAGGAGCAGGAGGCGGTTGCTCGCCAGATCGGCTATAAAGACGGACTCCAGCGTGCGCTTGGCGGCCGGGCGCAGATCTTGTCCATGCGCGGCCGCCCTGACGAGGCTCTTGAGCTGCACCAAAGCCGCGAGAGCATGTGCCGCGAAATGGGGCACGCCGACGGCCTGTGGCGCTCCCTTGAGGGCCAGGCCGCGATTTTCGGGGAACGCGGCGACTTCGAGCGCGCCTGGGCTGCGGCCGAGGAGCAGGAAGACATCTGCAAGCGTTGTGGGTATCCGAATGGGCTTCAGCGCGCACTGGGCATGAAGGCTTTGATCCTGAGCCGGACCAACCGGCCGGGGACGGCTCTCGAACTGGCGCTCGAACAGGAACGCATCTGTAGAACCTCCGGCGGCCCGGAGACGCTTGCCGCGGCGCTCATGGTGCAGGCCCGCGTGCGAGGCGACGGGCTGGGGCAGCACGAAGAGGCGCTGGCTTGCGCGCAAGAGGCTCTTCGTATCGCCAACCACCACGGCATCGGCAGGCGCCAGAGAGAGGCGCAGATGCTTGTCGATCATTGTCTGGCCGCTCTCCATCCGGCACAACGCAGCGCGAACGCAGCTTTCGACCAGGAAGACCCGGACGCGCTCGACCAACTCGCCGAGGTCCTTTTTGAGCAGGGCAAATACGTGGAAGCGCTCGAAGCGCTCCGGAAAGAGGAGAGCCTGCTTTCCGCGTCCGGCGAAATGAGCCGTCTGGCCTCGGTGCTTGGCCACCAGACAATCGTGTTGAAGCAGATGGGAGATGTCGAGGAACTCGCTCGTGTTCTGCCGCGATTGAAAGCGCTGGGCGACGTCGCCGAATACTGTGACGCTCTCACGAAGCTCGGTTGCGCGTACGCCGACAGAGGCGAGTTTGTCGAGGCGCTGGCTGTCTTCGAAGAGCAGGTCGCCATCTGGCGCGAACTCGGCAACCAGGCGGGCCTGCAACAAAGCCTGCAGAACCAGGCAGCCGCTCTAATTAAGCTGGGAAGACAGGAAGAGGCGCTCGAGTGTGCGCGGGAGCAGCGGCAGATTTGTCAGGAGTCGGAGAACAAGGACGGGCTCGCTGCCGCAATGTCGAACAGCGCCGGCATCCTGGCGGAGCAAGGTCAATACGACGAGGCCATGGCGGAATACAAGAAGGCCGAAGACTTGGCCCGCGAGACTGGAAACCCCTACGGGGTCGCTTTGTGTCTGATGAACCGAGCCCGTCTTCTCGACCACGTGTACGGCCGCGATCACGAGGCCCTGGAGGCTCTGAAGGAAGCATACGGCCTGGCGATGACCAATGGGCTCAGCGATCTGGCTCATAAGGCCCAGCCCCTGATCGAGGATCTCCTGCGGCGTACAAGACGCGCCGGCATGTAGGACGAGCCCATTGAGCTCTCGCCGGGATCACGGTGAGGACATCCGGCGCGCCCTTTTTCAGTCGCCACCTTCAGCCAACTCGATCTGCCGTCCCTTCAATCACCTGCCAGTTTCATACCTCTTGACGAAGACGCCTCTCACGGTACCCTCGTTCCGATGGCGTTCCGCGAACATCCCGAAATCTCCGTCGAATGCCGCGCAGCAAACAACGTAAAAGTACAAGACGGTCCTAATCCCAGAAATGAACGTTCAGTTCGTCACTTTTCGTCGTTTTCTACATGCTCCGCGGCGGTTTTATGCCGACCCCACGTAAAAGTGCAACACCGTCCCAATCCCAGAAACGCACGTTCCGTTCGTCACTTTTCGCCGCGTTCTACACCCTTCGCGGCCGTTTCGCCCTGCACCCTACTCCCCAACCCGCGCCAGCACCCGGCCCACGCCTTCGTAAAAAACATCGGGCGCCGTCAGCAGGCTCACCACCAGGAACGCCTCGGTCTCGAAATCGAAGAAGAAGCCCGGCTGCACCAGCACGCTGTCGCGCTCCAGCAACTCCAGCGTCCACTCCTCTTCGCTGCGCGTCCGCGGCACCTCGAGCGTGGCGTACCAGCCGCCCTCCACCGCGAGCACGGTCAGCGCGGATCCCGCCACCGCGCCGCGCAACCACTGGAGGTTCCGCCGCGTGCGGGCCGCGATCTGCTCGCGCACCTTGGTCCCCGCCTCCATCAACCGTGCCGCACCGTATTGCGCCGGTGCTGCGGCCGAAAGATAGGTGTCTGCGATCAGCTCCAGCCGCGCCAGCGCCACCTCCCGCAGTTCCTCGGGCCCGGACGCCACGATCCAGCCCAGCTTCATCTGTGGCAGCCCGGCGATCTTCGAGAGCCCGCTAAGCGAGAACGCAAGCGCTCCAGAGACGCCCGCCAGTGTGGTGACGCGCTCCGCATCGGGCGCGAAAGCGTAGTCCGAGAAGACCTCGTCGGAGACGATCGCGAAGCCGCGCGTGGCGGCGAGCGAAACCAGCCGGTCGAGCTCGCCGGTCTTCAAGAACGACCCGGTGGGATTGTTGGGATTCACCACCACAATGGCGCGTGTGCGCGGCGTCAGCGCCGCTTCGAGCGCCGGGAAATCGATCCGCCAGCTTCCGTCATACACCAGCGGGTAATCGACGGCGCGCACCGATTCCAGCCGCGCCAGAAACTCGAACAGCGGATAGGAGGGTCGCGGCACCAGTACCTCATCGCCCGGGTCCGCCAGCAGCTTGAACACGTAGCCGTAAGCCTCGCTGGTGCTGGCCGTCAGTACGATGCGGTCCGGCGCGACGCTCGCGCCGCGAGAAGCGTAATAGGCGGACACCGCGTCACGGGCCTCCGCAACGCCCGCGGGCGAGGGCTCGTAACGGAGCGACCGCGCGTCGCCCAGCGCCGCCAGGATTTCGGCCGACGGGTACGCAAGCCCCGCGTGCGTGGGGTTCGATTCCGTGAGATCGAGAATGGGGGCGCCGGCGCGCCGCCTGGCATCGAGCAACGCGGAGATGCGGTTCGGCCGCAGATCCCAATTCAGGCGCGAGGAGAACATTCCAGGCCGGAGTATAGCATCGCTGCAGCTGCCGAGCCGCGATCGCGAGGGAGCGGTTGCCGTTATGCCTACAATGGCTCTAGAAGCACACCCATGCATACCACCCGAAACAGAGCTGTTCTGTTCCTGTGTCTGTCCTTCCTCCTGGCGGGCCGGCTCCGCGCCCAGAACCTGGCGGAATTCCAAAAGCGTGTCACCGAGTTCACCCTCCCCAACGGTCTCGATTTCATCCTGCTCGAGCACCACGAGGCTCCCGTCGTGTCGTTCCACACCTACGTGAACGCGGGCTCGGTCGATGACCCGTGCGACAAGACCGGCCTGGCACACATGTTCGAGCACATGGCGTTCAAGGGCACCGAAACGATCGGCTCGAAGAACTACATCGAAGAGGAGAAGGCGCTCGAAGCCGTCGAGCGCGCCTATAACCAGCTTGACGCCGAGCGCGCCAAAGGCGCCGCTGCCGACGCCGAGCGCCTCCGCACGCTGGAGGGGCAGCTGCAGGCCGCGATGGAAAAGGCCGCCAGCCACGTTGACGTGAACGCCTATCCGCGCGCCATCGAGGAGAACGGCGGCAACGGTCTCAACGCCGAAACCAGCGAAGATACGACCAACTTCTTCTACAGCCTCCCCTCGAACCGCATCGAGCTGTGGTTCCTGCTGGAATCGCAGCGCTTCTTCAATCCCGTGTTCCGCGAGTTCTACAAAGAGCGCGACGTGGTGCGCGAGGAGCGCCGCATGCGGGTCGAATCGAACCCCGAAGGGAAGCTCTCCGAGATCCTGCTCGCCACGGCGTTCGTGGCGCATCCCTATCGGCAGCCCACCGCCGGCTGGGCGAGCGATCTCGACCACCTCCGCGTCGCCGATGCGCGCGCCTTCTTCGACAGGTATTACGCGCCGGCCAACATCGTCATCGCCATCGCCGGCGATGTGGATCCCGCCGCGGCCCGCCGTCTGGCCGAAAAGTACTTCGGCCGCCTTCCGGCCCGCCCGTTGCCCGCCCCGCTCCCCACGCTCGAACCGAAGCAGGAGGGCGAGAAGCGAGTCGCGGTGGAAACGGCCAGCCAGCCCTTCCTCGCTATCGCCTGGAAGCGCCCCGACCAGCACGATAACGACGACCCCGTCTTCGACGTCCTCAGCGAGATCCTCTCCAGCGGCCGGACCGGCCTGCTCTACCAACAACTGGTCCGCGACCGCAACATAGCTCTCTCCGCCACCTCCATTTCGACCTTCCCCGGCGGCAGATACCCCAACCTGTTTCTGGTTTGGGTGGCGCCATCCTCCGGCCACACAAACTCGGAGAACGAGAAGGCGGTATACGGCATTCTCGACGGCCTCAAGGAGAAGGAAGTGGACGCCCAAACCTTGAAGCGCGTCAAAACCAAGCTGCGCGCCGCACTCCTCCGGCAGCTCGACAACAACACCGGCATGGCGGATCAGCTGACCTTCTATCGCGTCAATTACGGCGACTGGAGAAAGATGTTTACCGCCCTCGACGACATCGACAAGGTCACCGCCGCCGACGTGCAGCGGGTGGCGCGTCAGTACTTCGTGGAGAGCGGGCGCACGGTGGCATTCACCGTGGCGCCGAAGGGAGGCGCGCAATGAGACGGCGGCTCGCACTGGCGTTCCTGTTCGCCGCGGCGCTTCTGGCGCAGTCGCCGGCCGAACTCAAGTTCCCGCCGCTGGCGCCGCTGCGAATCCCTCACGTCGAGGAATACACGCTGGCCAACGGCATGCGGGTCTACCTGCTCGAGAATCACGAACTGCCGCTGGTGAACGGCCTGGCGCTGGTGCGCACGGGAAACCTGTTCGACCCAGCCGACAAGGTCGGACTGGCAACGTTGACCGGCTTGGTCATGCGCACCGGCGGCACCACGGCCCGCTCCGGCGATCAGCTCGATGAGGATCTGGAGAACATCGCGGCGTCCGTCGAGAGCTCCATCGAGGAGACCTCTGGCGAGGTCAGCTTCTCCGCCCTCAGCGAGAACGCCGAAAAGGTTCTTTCCGTGTTTCACGACGTGCTCACCGAGCCAGCGTTCCGCCAGGAGAGATTCGACCTCGCCAAGTCGCAACTCCGGGACGAGATCGCCCGCCGCAACGACGATCCGGAAGCCGTCGCCGGCCGCGAGTTCAACAACATCGTATACGGGAAGGACACGCCCTACGGCTGCCAGGTCGAGTACGCCACGCTGGCCCGCATCCAACGGGAAGATCTGGTCGCGTTCCATCGCCGCTACTTCTTTCCGGCCAATATTCTGCTGGCGGTCTACGGCGATTTCTCGACGCCGGCAATGAAACGGAAGCTAGAAGCATTGTTCGGCGGCTGGACCGGCTCGCAGGCGGCGGTTCCACCCTTCCCGGCGGTGCGCGATGTCCCTCGCCCGGGCGTCTATCTGGCGGTGAAAGAGGACGTGAACCAGACGGTCTTCTCGCTGGGGCAGCTCGGCGGCGTCCTGCGGGATAAGAACGACCCCGCGCTCGAGATCATGGCCGATATCCTGGGCGGCGGCTTTTCGAGCCGGCTGTTCAAACGCGTGCGCACCCAGCTCGGCTACGCCTACGGCATCGCCGCGGGATGGGCGGCCGCATACGATCATCCCGGCCTGTTCGAGATCGAGGGGAGTACGAAATCCGGAACCACTACGGAAGCCATCGACGTGGCCCGCCAGGAGGTCGACCGGATTCGCGCCTCCGAGGTCGGCGACCAGGAGCTGGAGACGGCGAAACAGACCAGCCTGAACGGCTTCGTATTCCACTTCGATACGCCGGGCAAGACGCTGTCGCGCGTCCTGCGATACCGCTACTACGGCTATCCGGACGACTTCATTTTCGGCTACCAAAAAGCGCTCGGCGCGGTGACCAAGGCGGACGTTCTGAGGGTTGCCAAGGAGTACCTGCACCCGGAGGCGTTCACGGTGGTCGCGGTCGGCAATCCGAAGGACTTCGGTAAACCGCTCAGCGCATTAGGCTTACCGGTGCATCCTCTGGACCTGACCATCCCGCCGCCCGTTCCCTGAGAAAAATCGCGCCCCGAACGCACACATCTACGTGCAGCGAAGTTGCAGCCAGCGAATGCGGGCCTATTTCGTGACCCTCCGAACCTGGCGCCGCGGCTCCCTGTTTGGGAGTATCAGAAACGGAAAGATGAGGAGGAACCCGGTCGGCCGCGAGATTGCCGCCTGTTGGAACAAGATCCCCGCCCGCTTTTCCAACGTCGTGTTGGACACGTTTGTGGTCATGCCCGATCACCTGCACGGCATCGTGATAGTGAACGACTCCGAGCCCCTGCCCTCGATCCTGGACGCATTCCAGGAGGACTCCGCCGGCGTCGTCGATTGCGGCATCTGGAAAGGCAACGGTCGCAGGCATTTCATCCGCGATTCGGACGAGTTGGATCGCATCCGGCACTACATCCGCGACAACCCATCGCGCTGGCCGCAGGATCCGCGCGACCTGCCGCCTTTCAGCCGCGGCTGACAGCAACCGCCCGCAGCACCGAACCGCGACCGCCACGGAGCGGTCCGCGAGTTTTCGAGTTAACCGAACCGCGACCGCGAGGGAGCGGCCCGCGGGGTTTTCAAGCACCGAACCGCGACCGTAACGGAGCGGACTCCGCCGCAATCTGCGATAAAGGAAGCATGAAGTCCGTACTCGTACTCCTCCTTCTGGCGGTGGCTGCCCGCGGCGAGACCGCGCAGGAACGCGGCAAGCGAATCATCGGGGAGACGGTCGCGGCGCTAGGCGGCCAGAAGTTCCTGGAGACGGACAATGTGGTCGCGTCCGGCCGCGCCTACTCCTTCTATCACGAAGAGCTCTCCGGGCTCAGCGTCGCCACGCTCTACACTCGCTACCTGCGGCCATCCGTGCCGCCGGTAGCCGACGAGATCCTGGTTGACGAGCGCGACTCGTTCGGCAAAGAGGAGCGGAGCGGCGCGAGCCTGTTCATTGGGGGCAAGGGCTACGAGATCACGTTCCGCGGCGCGCGCCCGGCGCCCGAAGAGACCAACACGCGCTACCGGGACACCGTGACGCACAACATCTTCTACATCCTCCGGGAACGGCTTCACGAGCCGGGCCTGGTTATCGAGGACCGCGGTTCGGACATCGTCGACAACGTGCCCGTGAACATTTTGGACATCACGGATTCCGACAACCGCACGGTGACCGTCTACCTGCATCACCTGACCCATCTGCCGATGCGGCAGGTCTATTTCCGGCGGGACCCGAAGACCAATGAGCGCAACGAAGAGATCACGATCTGGGGCAAGTACCGGGACACCGGCGGAGGCGTGATGTGGCCCTATGACATCCAGCGGATCCGCAACGGCGACCGCATTTTCCAGATGTATTCCGACACGGTCGAGATCAACAAGGCTCTCCCCGGCAGTCTGTTTGCGCTCCCGCCCGGAGCGAAAATCCTGAAGGTGCTGTAGCGGCTGGGGCGGGTCTGGAGACCCGCTGCAGGCGTGGACGCCCGCCCCACTTACGGGCGGACCTTCGTCGCCCGGGGCTTCGATTCGCCGCGCAGCCAGAAGTACAGCGTGGCGTGCGAATCCGGGGGAAGCGGCAGGCGGATTTCGAGCCTCTGCTGCCCCTCCACGGCCACCGGCAGCGGCAGCGTGGCAACCGGCTCCGCGCGGTCCACGGTCCAGCCCGTCTTCTCGATCGTCTCGAGATTCTGGCCCAGCAGAGTGGCGTGGAACTCACCGTTGCCGGCATCTTCGCCGATCACGAACTGCGCCACCTTCGGCACACGGACGATCCGGCCCATCGCGTATGGTTCGGACTCGCCCTCGCTTCCGTTGGCGACCGTGGCGTTGAGCAGGCAGCCGTTGAGCCACAGGCTCGTATCGAACGAGAGGAAGATCTGATCGGGCGCCAGTTGCTGCAGACTCAAGGGGCCGGAGCGCTCTCCCAGGCGCAGGGTCAGGCTTTGGCCTCCGGGCTGTTCGCAGCTCAGCTTGACGATGCTGTTCGATTGCAGGTGCGCGACGCGCAGCATGGCGCTCAGATACATGCCCCCGGGCAACTCGCCGCTTTCGAGATGCACATCCTGATCGGCGGGCTGGGATACAACTACCTCCGTAATCCGCGGCCTCGGCCCCACGATGCGCACGGCGTCGGAGAAGGTGAGCGGCTCGTTACGGTCTTTGATGTACGCCCGCAGCGCCAGGCTGGTGCCGGCATCGATGTCGGAAGCCATCTGAAGCGTCAGGGCGCGCTCGGTCTGGTTGGGATAGGCGGGGCCTAGCTCAGCCTTGCCTTTCGCCAGCTCGATCGCCTTCAGCAGATCCAGGCGCTGCCCCTTCAGCAGGAACTTCACGGAGGAGACGCCCTGGTTGAGCACCACCGGGAAATCGTCCACGCGCGAGGGCGCGGGCAGGATCTTCAGGGACACGGGGTGCGGCTTGTCGTCCACCTGCGAAACCAGCAGCCGGTAAGGGCCGGGATCGAGATCGATGGTGTTCACCTGGATGTCCATGCGCTCCTGCGGCCCGGTGCGCAGACCCTGCGGAAGAACGAACGGCACCGGGACCGCCGTGGAGAATTTGTCGTCCACCTTCTCGATCTCCACCCTGGTGACGAACTCGAAGTCGGCTCCTTCGAGCGTGACCGGCACCTTGCCGGTCTTCGCCACCAACAGGTCCTGCGAGGGCGCCGTCAGCCGCGCCGCCGCGAAATCGCTGGGGGGCCTCAGCTCGACATGGCCCTTCACCAGAAAGCGGTCCCAATCCCAATTTGCCGCCAGCGTGTATTCGCCGGCTTTCGTCTGATCGGGGTCCAGTTCCAGAATCCTCAGGTCACCGAGCTTTGCGACCTTGATGGCGACTGGCTTGCCGCTCGACGGCAGCAGGGCCCAGTTGCGGGCGCGGTCCACGATCTTCCAATCCGCTTCGGTGGACGTCACCGGCAGTGGCGACTTGGTTCCCACAGGCAGGGAGTTGCCCTTCTCGACCATCAGTTGCGGCGGCCCGGCGTTGGGTACGCGCGAAGCCCACAGGTAGGCCACCTTGGTATGGGGCGGGACCGGGTCGCGCCGCCCGCATAGTCCCAAACCGTCGTTCGGCATCGACTGGGAAAAGGACGACCGGAACTCGGAGCGCGGGAACGCCACCGAGCGAAGTTCCATAAGCATGGCCGTGCCGCCGGCGGCCAGGCCGACCGGACTCCCGAAGAACATCACGGCCACCGAAGTTGCGAGGCCGGCAGTCTGTCCCAGCTGCGGACCGCCTTGCGGGGAGATCGGGTCGTAGCTCGCGATGGCCGGATTCAGCGTCCTCATCATGAGGAGCGCCTGCTGGTTCGGCGGGGCGTTCCGGTCGAGCTGGACGTTGAGTCCATATTGCGCCGAGAAGCCCTGCAAGGCCGCTTGCACGTTGGCGGCCGAGCTTGCGGGAGATGAGAGCGCCGCGATCAGAGCCTCGGTCTGGGCGGTCTTCTCGGCATAGTCGGCCAATTGCGCCACCAGGCCGTCATCCCGGGAAAGGAAGGTCTGCACTTTCCTCGCATTCAGACCGGAGGGCCCGTAGACGTAGGCCACCACCGCAACTCGCCAGGGCACCGTCCATTGCTGCGGCTTGGCGGCAGGCTTCGGCTCGAGGATGAGTACCTTCTCCCCGGTGGCGATCTTGTCGGCGGGGACCAGCACCATGGCCACTTCGCCCTTGCGCTGCTCGCCGGGACGGAGGAGCGGGCGGTAGAGCAGCGTGTCGCCCTCCTCCAGGCGGTTGATGGTCCGCAGCGGCAAGGGCTCGCCTGCGCCCCGTGGAGAGCTCACTCGGAGGTCAACGCTCCCAATAGGACCACCGGCGGGACAGACCAGCGGAGGCAGGGAAGCTGCTTCCATCGCGCCGAGCATGGACAGAACGAGGGCGAGCCGATTCATTGTGACGAGCACCAACTTCATATTGTATTGGGTCGAGCGGAAGCGGCGGGATCAGCTGTGACTGCGCCATTCGCCCGGCGGGATGCACCGCCTACTCAACACTGCGTAATGCCTTTTCAGTATTGACCTTAAGTATTTAAGGCGCGATACTCCCATGGGGGTTAGTCGAAATGAAGCGAGTTTTCTTATATGCGCTATTCGTGTGTCTGTTCGCGGCAGCGGCCCTGTCGCAGACGAATACGTCCGTAGTAGAAGGCCGTGTGGCCGACCCTTCGGGAGCCGTGGTCGGCGATTGCAGTGTGGTCCTCACAAGTCTGAGGACCGGGAGCGCGCTCACCACGCGCACGAATCAGACCGGAACGTTTGTCTTTCCTTCCGTCCCAGTAGGCAGTTACACGCTGAGAGTCGCCAAAGACGGCTTCCAGTTATATGAGCTTTCGGACTTCCGCGTGACGGTGGGCCAGCGAGTCACGCAAGACGTCGAGCTCGCGTTGGGCACCATGGCGCAGACTGTCACCATCGAGGAATCCGACGCCGCACCGCTGCTCGAGCCCAGTTCCAACGAATTAGGCACTCTGATCGAGCCGGTCAACGTGCAACAGCTTCCGCTGAACGGGCGGAACTATCTGCAGTTGGGATATCTCTCCGGCGCGGCGCAGGACGGCGGCCCCACCAGTTCCGACTTCCTGGCCACGCAAACGGGCCACGCCGATCGCGACATTACCATTGCCGGAGTCGAGCAGGACCTGATCGGATTCACCGTCAACGGCATCTCGGTGGCAGGCAGCCGCCTGGGCGACCTCGCTCTGAACGTCTCGATCTCGGCCGTCGACCAGTTCAAGGTGGTGCAGGGTTTTATCATGCCTGCCATGGGGCCGGATCCGGGCATCGTGAACGTGGTGACTAAGTCAGGCAGCAATAGCTTCCACGGCGAGGCCTTCGAGTTTCTTCGTAACAACGACTTCGACGCCCGCAATTTCTTCGAGACCAAGGCCCATCCGGGGCCCTTCCACCGCAATCAGTTCGGAGGAGCAGTGGGCGGGCCCGTCCTGCACAACCGGCTGTTCTTCTTCGCCGACTATGAAGGCTTCCGCCAAGTGCTGGCAGCCCCGCAGGGAGGGTTCGCGCCCACCGCAGCGATGTTCGGCGGCGATTTCTCCGCCCTTTCCGCTACGGTTTACGACCCCGCGAGCTATAACGCGGCGACGGGTAAAAGGCAGTCCTTCGCCGGTAACTTGATTCCGGCCAGCCGGCTTAATCCTGTCGCTCAGAAGTTACTGGCGTTCTATCTGCCAGGATCGAGTTACAGCGCGCGGCCGCTGAATGTGTTCCAGGAGCCCGTTCAAACCCAGGACTCCGACCAGGGCGGCCTGCGAGTGGACGCGAACCTGAGCCAGAAGCAAGCGCTGTTCGGCCAGTACATGCAAGAGGTATCCCCGGTAGACAGCCCCGCCCTGTTCCCGGTTTCCGGGCTGTTTTATCACATGAATACCGAGTTTGCGATGGCGCAACTGACCAGCACGCTGAGCCCGCGGCTGGTGAACGAACTTCACCTGGGCTTCACGCGCCCCTACCTGTTTTACGGTGGCATCGGTCAGCCGGGCCTGGAGCAGCAACTCGGCTTGACAGGGACCGCGGACGTAAATGGAGTCCCGGGTATCACGCTCGGCGGTTTCAGCTCTTTTGGCACGGCACAGAGCGTGATTGGGAACATCGACAACAACTATCAGCTGTACGACTCCGTGAAGATGTTACGCGGGAGGCACGAGATAGCCGCGGGGGCGAGCCTGCACTACATCCGCTCGACTCAGGAAAGCGCGAACTGGAATGCCCGTGGCACGCTGGTGTTCAACAGCGTGTTCACCGCGCAACTGGCGCCGGGAGCCAACGGGCAACTGGCTCCGGTGGCCGGCACCGGAAGCTCGTTTGCGGATTTCCTGCTGGGCATGCCCGTGAGCGGAACGGTCACCTCGATGCCGCGCACTCACTATCGCTGGACGGAGGTGAATCCTTACGTGCAGGACACCTGGCGGCTGCGTTCGGACTTTACGCTCAACTTCGGTCTTAGCTGGTATGCAGGGACGCCTCCCAATCCTTCCGGAAACGACCGGAACTATCCTCACGCATTCGATTTCCAGACGGGCAAGGTACTGTACGCGGCGTTGAAGCAGATCAACCCGGAGATCTACTCGACCAATTGGAAGAACTTCTCTCCGCGGCTCGGATTCGCCTGGCAGCCGAAGTTCTGGAGCGGAACGGTGATCCGGGCGGGCGCGGGATTGTACTACCCATCCGAGAGAGCCCTCTACGACTTGTTTGGAATCACCGCCCCCGGAGTGTCGATCGTTCAATCCCTGGCCAACAGCCCCAACAACCCGCAGCCGACCTATCTTCTGGGACAGAACGTGTTTCCGCCGATCGCTCAGGTCCCGATCACCCAGCAGTTCGCCGACCACGTCACGGGCACCGTGCTGGCGTTGGACCAGGGAGTCCGGACCCCGTATTCCGAGCAGTGGAACTTCAGCATCCAACACACAATCGCCAAGAATACTCTGGCCGAAGTCGCTTATGTGGGCTCCGCGTCGCGCCGGCTTCCGGTGCGCTGGAACGTGGACGACTGCTCCACTCAGGGCTCGCTGGTCTGCAACCCGGCTGTGCGACCCTGGCCGCAATACTCCTACGTATACTTCGCTGCTGATGCGGCCTTCGCGAATTACAACGCGCTCAACGCGAAGTTCCAGCGCGAGTTTTCCAACGGGTTCAACTTCCTGGCCAACTACACCTGGTCGAAGTCGCTGACCAACACGATGGAAGGAGGCGCGAATACGCCGCTCAACCAAATGGGCACGTGCCTGGATTGCGACAAGGGCCTGGCTGGATTCAATGTTCCGCAGAGACTGACCATCGCCACCGTATGGGAGGTGCCGGCAGGCAAAGGCAGGCGATTCCTGAAGGACCTGCCGCCATTGTGGAACGGGATTCTCGGGGGATGGGCGACCGACGTCATCACTACCTTCTCGTCGGGCAATCCGTTCACCGTCAACGCTCCGAACAACACCGCCGATCCGCTGACCAACTTCCGGGCCAACCGGCTGTGCAACGGGCGATCCGAACTGCAGAACGACAACCTCCGCACCAATGGCCTGTACTGGTTGGATCCGGGCTGCTTTGCCGCGCCCGCGGCCGGGTATTTTGGGAACTCCGGGACTTTCATTCTGACTGGTCCGGGTTTGAACAATTGGGACATTGCTCTCGAGAAGAACGCTCAAATCCGCGAGGCCGTGAAGGTGCAGTTCCGCGCGGAGCTCTTCAATGCCTGGAATCACGCGCAGTTCAGAAACCCCGACAGCACGGTTGGGGACGCCAACTTTGGACAGGTCACCCAGGCCCGCGACGCGCGGGAGATCCAGCTGGGGCTGAAAGTGCTCTGGTAGGTTCTGCGTAAGGTGTCGGTGGACCTGCGCGCCGACCTCTCGGTCCCGTCTGGACCAACTCAGCGGTACCGCGCCGTGGTGGCCGCGGCGATGCTCGCGATCAGCGCGGCGCGCGCGGCGGACGGAGCGCGGGAGTCGCGGATGAAGACCACCACCGACACCGAGCCGCCATCCGGCGCCGTGAGCACTCCGACGTCGTTCGTGGCCGCGGTGATGCCTTGCCATGAGCCGCTTGTGCCGGTCTTGTGACCGAGCGCCCAACCCGCCGGCACGCCCGCTTTGAGCCGATCCGGGAAGGTCACGGTCTGCGCCATCACCTCCTGTAAGTATCGGGTCGAGGCCGGAGAGAACAGGCCACCAGCGGCGAGCCGCTGTAGCAGCCCGGCCATCCCACTCGGAGTTGCGGTGTCGCGGGGATCAGCCTGGTAGCGATGGTAGGCAGCAGTGCGCTCATTCGCGGGTACGGCCGCGACCGCCTTCTCGAACACCGCCGCGTCGACGTACTCGGGTCGCCAGGTGAGGCCCAGGATCTCGGTCTGCAGATGGCGCTCGTCGCGGTCGAGGCGCACGCCGCTGACGCCAGCGCGTTCCAGGAAGGCCTGAACTTGTGGTGGGCCTCCGAGCCTGGCAATCAGGATATCGACCGCCGCGCTGTCGCTATCGACGATGGCACGGCGCAGCAGGTCGCCCACCGTCGTCTTGTAGCCCTGCCTCGAGACCAGATCGGCCAAAGGCTGAACGAAGAGGCTGAGGTCCTGCCGCCGTACGAGGACCGGGTCGTCGAGCCGCCACCCGTGGTGATCCACCCGATCCATCACGGCGAGGGCGACGAGCAGCTTCATCACGCTCTGCAGCGGAAAGCGCTGGTCGCCATGGACGCAAGCCGCTCCTCCCGAGTCGGCCGCGCATGCTCCCACGAGCCCGTCGAAACCGCTGCCGAGACGCGTGAGATCCCGTTCGAGCCCGCGTAATTCTAATGAGCCGGCCCAGGCGCCCGCGGCAGTGGACACAATCGTGAGGCAGAAAGCTGCGAATCGATGATTCACAGCCGCTCAGTCTAGCAGGCGCGCGTGGCTTTTGGCCGCGCCCGCCTTAGCTCGCAACCCTGAGGGACCGCGACGCCCGCCACTCGCATTCGGCGGGTTTGGCGTTCGGCTGCCCACAGGCTGAGGTGAGTATGCGCCGTACTTCTCTGGCGTCGAACGGCTGCGCCAGCATGTCATAGCAACCCAGGTTGAGCACTTCGGCCCAGAACCGATCGTCCGCAAAACGATGCGTGACGACCACGGCGGGAGCGGTTTCCAGTTCCCACGCAGCGCCCAGCACGTCTTTCCAATCGCCATCCAATAGATAGGCTTCGGTCAGAACCACACCAAAAGAGGCCTGGCCGAGGGTTTGGCGTGCGTCCTGGAGACTGGAGACATGCTTGAATTCGATGGAAGCCGGGTTGAGAATCTGGGCGAGCATCCCTGCATCCTCGCGGACCGAGGAGACGAATAGCACTCTGAGGCGATCCATTGGGACCAGCCTCCAACGGCTGGTATCCTAGGTTAGCCCGAAAGCTCGCGCCGGGCAATGAGGTTTACGCTTTAATTTCGAGAATAACTTTTAATTGGACGCGGACAAATACACCCGTGATGTCTTAATCCTCACTGTCCCTTTTCGTGCTTCATCACCGCTATGTAGCCCATGTTGCGGTAGAG
>CAZBQQ010000005.1:48330-80838 GCA_964493965.1 uncultured Solibacteraceae bacterium | reverse complement strand
GGAGAGCCGCCCCACTCCGGCTGTCCGCATTCGGAAAAACGAGCGGCATTGGGCTGAAGCCCGCCCTCCACTCGTGCACCCAGCCAGGGTCAGCGATAAGTTATTCGCTCCAGTTCCTCAGGGTACCGGGCACCTTGCACCGTGACCGCCGCGGTGGCGCTATCGAGCTCGCGGAGATCGTCCGGACTCAATTCCAAGACGGTCGCGCCGATGTTCTCCTCCACCCGCGCCAGTTTCGTGGTGCCCGGAATCGGCACGATCCACGGCTTCTGGGCAAGCAGCCACGCCAGTGCCATCTGCGCCGGCGTCGCCTTCTTCCGCGCTGCGAAAGCTGCAATCACATCCACCAGAGCCCGATTCGCCTTGCGGGCCTCGGGTGAGAAGCGTGGGAAACTGCCGCGGTTGTCCTCCTGGTGAAACTGGGTGTCCTCAGTAATCGTTCCGGTAAGGAATCCCCTGCCAAGAGGGCTGTACGGAACGAGGCCAATCCCGAGTTCCTCGAGCGTCGGCAAGACTTCTTCTTCCGGCCGCTTCCACCACAGAGAGTATTCACTCTGAAGCGCCGTCACCGGCTGAACCGCGTGTGCCCGCCGAATCGTCTGTGCTCCCGCTTCCGATAGGCCGAAGTGCTTTACCTTGCCTTCCTGAATCAGGTCCTTCACCGCGCCCGCCACATCTTCGATTGGCACCTCGGGGTCCACGCGGTGCTGATAGAGCAGATCGATCGTTTCCACGCGAAGCCGCTTCAGCGATCCCTCTACGCTCTCCTTGATGTGCGCGGGCCGGCTGTCGAGCCCCTTCCCCCTGAACCCGAACTTTGTCGCGATCACCACTTGGTCACGCACGGGAGCGAGCCCTTCGCCCACAACCTCTTCGTTCACGAACGGGCCGTAAACTTGAGCCGTATCGAAGAACGTGATTCCCCGTTCCACCGCTCCCCGCATCACCGCAATCATCTCCTGCTTCGTCCCAGATACCGGGCCGTGACCAGCGCTCATCCTCATGCAGCCCAATCCTATGGCCGATACTTCCAAGCCTGGCCCAAGCGTGCGTTTCTTCATTGCCCCTCCTTCAGGTTCAATAATGCTCCCAGGTGACCGACCAGTGCTCAGTGGGCTCAGCCGACCGCAGGATCAAGTGGCCGTCCTCGGTGAATTTGAAAACGCGCGGCAGGTCCTTGCCGACCAGGAGGTCGCGCGTCACCGATCCCCACACGTGATGGGTCACCGTGTGGGCCGCCTCGTCCACCTCATAGCTCCCGAAGGAGGCTTCGTAGCCATCCTGGACGTACTCATTGGAAAGAGCGCTGGCTGCCTTGGGGTACATGAGTTGCACGGACATGTGACCATCCCGCGTGTAGATCAGCATGCCTGCCGGCTGCGGGATGGACATGGGCTTCCCATCCGGCCCAGGTGCCTCTATGCGCACCAGATGCCACGCTCCGATCAGTCGCTCCCTTGCTGGTAACTGGCCTGCCGGCTGAGCCAGGGCGATGGCCGTGACCGCCAGCGCCATCGCGAATGAAGCGTAACGCAGGGTTTTCATCTTCGCTGCCTCCCGCCGATTGCCGCTCTTCACACCTCCAGTCTACTGGCGATGGGTTCCCGCCCCCAATCGGCGACGTTACATTCGCGTGACGACACTCGGCAGTCGCGATCAAGCTACCCTGTTAGTGAGCCATGGCCAGGAATGCATCGGACCCCCGGAAGAAGAACGCGCGGCGCCTCGATGCGTCCGCCAAGTCCGATAGCAATGGAGATCGGAGCGCGGAAGCTCCTGACCTCGACGACCCTCAATATTATCTGAATCGCGAGCTGAGCTTGCTCGCGTTTCAGCGAAGAGTTTTGGAAGAGGCCGAAGACAATTCCAACCCGCTTCTCGAACGCGTGAAGTTCTTGTCGATTCTGGGCTCGAACCTGGATGAGTTCTTCATGGTGCGCGTAGCCGCTCTCGCCGCGCAACTCGACGCCGGAACCCTGGATGTGGGGCCCGACGGCATGACGCTCCGGGCACAACTGGTAGCCATCCGCCGCGAAGTGAAGAGGATTCTTAAAGAGGCTCACAAGTGCCTGGAGAGCCTGCTGCCCCCGCTCGAAGAACAGGGCCTGCGCATACACGAATACCGCACGCTGGGTCCCTCGCATGTGGCCATTACCCAGGAATATTTTACCCGCACCGTCTTCCCGGTTCTCACGCCGCTCGCCTTCGATCCAGGCCGGCCGTTCCCTCACATTTCCAATTTGAGCCTGAACCTGGCCGTCTTGATCAGGGACGGGCTCGGGCACGAGCACTTCGCGCGCGTCAAGGTGCCGGATTCGCTGCCTCCACTGGTGCCCATCAACCTGGCGGCCAACTCGAAAGCGAAGAATCGCGCCAAGCGGGTCGACATGGTCTGGATGGAAGAGATCATCGCAGCCAACCTGAACGCGCTGTTCCCGGGAATGGAGGTGCTCGAATCCTATCCGTTCCACGTCACGCGCGATGCGGAGATGGCCATCAAGGAGCTCGAGGCGGAAGACCTGCTCGAGACCATCGAGGAGGGCGTTCGCCAGCGGCGTTTCGGGACCGTGATTCGCCTCATGGTCACGCAGGATATGCCTGCTCACATCCTCGGGATTCTGATGACCAATCTCGAGGTGGAGCCCCGGACCGTTTACCGGACCTCAGGCCCGTTGTCCCTGAAGCGCCTGATGAGCCTGTATGCCCTCGACCGCCCGGAACTCAAAGAACCTGCCTTCGTTCCCGCCGTGCTCCAGAACCTCATACCGGACTGCGACGACGAGGACATCTTCGCCCTCATCCGGCGGCAGAACGTGCTGCTCCATCATCCCTTCGATTCTTTCCAGCCGGTCATCGAGTTCCTCGAAAAGGCCGCGCGCGACCCCAACGTTGTCGCCATCAAAATCTGTCTCTATCGCGTGGGCCGCAACTCTCCGGTGGTGGAATCGCTGCTCGAGGCGATCGAGGAAGACAAGCAGGTCGCGGCGCTGGTTGAGCTCAAAGCCCGGTTCGACGAGGAAAGCAACATCGAGTGGGCCCGCGCGCTGGAGCGTGCCGGAGTGCACGTCGTCTACGGCCTCGTGGGCCTGAAGATCCACTCGAAGGTGGCGCTCGTTGTACGTCAGGAGGGCGGCCGGATGGTGCGCTATGTTCACCTCTCCACGGGCAACTACAACGCCGTGACCGCGCACCTTTACACAGACATCGGAATGCTGACGGCGGACGAAGAGATCGCCGACGATGCGGCGGATCTTTTCAACTACCTCACCGGCTACTCCGCCAAATCCGACTATCGCAAACTGCTGGTCGCTCCGGTCAATCTGCGCTCGCGCCTGGAGGCATTCATCGAGCGGGAAATCGAGCACGCCCGGAAAGGCCAGTGCGGCCGGCTGATCTTCAAAGTGAACTCTCTGGTGGACCGCCGGTTTATTCAATTGCTGTATCGAGCCTCGGCCGCCGGCGTGAAAATCGATCTCCTGGTGCGAGGCATTTGCTGCTTGCGGCCGGGACTGCCGGGGCTCAGCGAGAACATCCGGGTGATCAGCGTCGTCGGGAGATTTCTCGAACACAGCCGCGTCTTCTACTTTCACAATGGAGGCGACGAGCAGCTCTATCTGGGAAGCGCGGACCTGATGCCGCGCAACATCGACCACCGCGTCGAGGTGCTATTTCCGGTCGAGGACCCCAAAATGCTGCGCCGCATCCACGAAAATATTCTGACGGTGTACCTTGGCGACACCGTCAAGGCACGCCGGATGATGTCAGACGGCTCCTATGTGCGGGTGAAAGCGGCTGACGGAGGTCGCAGGGAACTCAACAGCCAGGAGTGGCTCCTGAGCAGCCGCCGCCGTCTGTCCGAGAAGGTGAGCCGCGCACGAAACCGGCCCCGTCCGTAGTGGGGCAGGACTCCAGTCCTGCAGCGGGTCTCCAGACCCGCCTCCCTGCATCTTCTGAAATGATACGAAGCCGGACATGGACGTCCGGCGCAGCACTGGAGAGCCCCACTCCGGCTGTCGTCACTCAGGCTTGATTGCCGCCAGGGCGGGCAGCGCTCTGGCGATAACGGCCGGAGGCAGCGGGATATAGTTCAACTCCGGGGCATACTTCTGGCCGTCCCGCAGACACCACTCGAACAGATCCCGGATCGCCCGCGCCTTTGCAGCGTCCGCATAGTCCTTGCGCAGCAGAATCCAAGTCAGAGTGACGATCGGGTAGGATTCGCGCCCCGAAGGATCCGGCACGAAGACGCGCAGGTTGTCCGGCAGCTGTGCCGAGGCCAGCGCGGCCATTGCGGTGTCCGCCGATGGCCTGACGAAAACGCCTTCCTTGTTCTCGAGCGTCGCGATGCGTAGCCCGAGCTTGCGCGCAAACTCGTAGCTCACATAGCCGATCGAACCGTCGGAATGCTTGATCAGCCCCGCCACGCCTTCGTTGCCCTTCGCCCGCATGGCGTTGCCGGGCCAATCCACCAGCGTCGCCGCGCCGTACCGGCTGCGCCACGTCTCGCTAATGGCGTCCAGGTGCTTGGTGAACGCGTAGGTCGTGCCGCTGCCATCCTGACGCACCACCGTCGCGATGCTGAGTTTGGGAAGCTTCGCTTTCGGATTCGTCGCTGCGATCACGCGGTCGTTCCAGCTCTTGACCTCCCCCAGAAAAATGCCCGCATACGCTTTCCGCGACAGGCGCAACTCCCCTTCGAACCCTGGCAGGTTGTAAGCCAGCACCACGCTGCCCGCCGTCAAAGGCAGCAACTGCACACCCGCGGGCACGTGCGCCATCTGTTCGTCGCTCATGGCCGCGTCGCTCGCGCCGAAATCGACGGCCTCCTCCGGCTTGACGTTGTTACCGGTGAAGCGCCGTATGCCCTCGCCGCTTCCCACGGCATCATAGGCGATCGCGGCCGTGGGATGGCTGGCCCGGTACGTGGCGAACCATCGCTGGTAAAGCAGCGAAGGAAATGTAGCGCCGGCGCCCTTGAGAAGCAAGCCACCGGAGGGAGCCTTCGCCTCGACGGTCCCCCGGTCCGAAAGAGAGCAGCCCCCCAGAACTGTGGCAGCCGCCATCAGCACAACGACATGAACTCGACGCATCCCCACTCTCCTAGTGCCGAGCCGCCAGGTCCGCTCCCTCAGCCCCGAACCGCGCACGTCCTAGTAGTGCCGAGCCGCGACCGCAAGGGAGCGGACCTTGCAGTCCGAGCAAGCGGACGAAACGGATCACACGGTCGAAGGACTAGCTGAAGGCGCCGCGAATATAGTCCTGCGTGTGCTTCTGTTGAGGCGCTTCGAAAACCTGCTTCGACTCTCCGAACTCCACCAGGTAGCCCGTCCGTCCGCCCTCGGAAGTATCGACGTAAAGAAAGCCCGTCTGGTCTGCCACTCGCTGCGCCTGCTGCAGGTTGTGCGTGACGATGGCGATCGTGTAGCGGCTCTTCAACTCCGTCATCAGCTCTTCGATCTTGCGCGTCGCGATGGGGTCGAGCGCCGAGCACGGTTCGTCCATCAGCAGAACCTCGGGCTCGGTCGCAATCGCTCGCGCGATGCACAGCCGTTGCTGCTGCCCGCCGGAGAGCGACAGTCCACTCTTGTGCAGCTTGTCCTTCACCTCGTCCCACAGCGCGGCGCCCTTCAACGCGTGTTCCACCTTGGCATGCCGGTCGCCCTTGTAGCCGTTCAAACGCAGGCCGAACGCAACGTTGTTATAGATGCTGGTCGCGAACGGATTCGGCTGCTGGAACACCATGCCGATGTAGCGCCGCACCGCCACCGGATCGATCGAAGGGTGGTAGATGTCCTTGCCTCGATACCGTACGTGGCCCTCGAATCGGAACCCGCGCACCAGGTCGTTCATGCGATTCAGGCAGCGCAACACCGTGCTCTTGCCGCAGCCGGACGGCCCGATGAACGCCGTAATCCTGTTCTTCTTCACCGGGATGGTAGTGTCGCGGACGGCCTTGAAGCTGCCGTAAAACAGCTTGTCGATCTTGCAGTCGATGACGACCCCGTCGCCCGCCCCCGGACCGACCGGCGGCTCTTTGGCTTCGGCTGTACCCGTTGACATCTCTCACTCTCCTATTGCTGCACCTGTCGGCGCGAAAGGCTCTGGCCGGCCAGGTTCACCACCAGAACCAGCAGCACCAGAACCAGCGCTGCCGCCCATGCCATCTCCACCTGGTTTTCGAAAGGCATGCTCGCGAAGTTGTAGATCAGGACCGCCAGCGATGCGGTCGGCTGCATCAGCGCCACGTGAGCGCCCCGGGTCGGCCAGTAGTTGCTGAACAGCGCCGTGAAGAGTAGAGGCGCCGTCTCGCCGGCGGCGCGAGCCACCGCCAGCATGACGCCCGTCAGGATCCCCGGCATGGCGGTCGGCAGCAGCACCATCCACACCGTCTGCGTCTGAGTTGCGCCCATGCCGACGGCCGCCTCCTTCATCTTTTCGGGAACCATTCGCAGAGCGTCCTCAGCAGTCAGCGTGACGGTAGGCAGCATCAGGATCGCGAGAGCCAGGCCGCCCGCGATCGCGGAGAATCCGCCGGTGATCAGCACCACAGTCCCGTATGCGAACACGCCCGCCAGAATCGATGGAAAGCCGGTCAGAACCTTGGCAGCGAATCGGGTGGCGCTCGCGAGCCGATTCTCGGGCCGCGCCTGCGCGAGAAAAACGGCGGTCAGGATGCCGGCCGGCACGCTCGCGAGAGCCGCCAGGCCCACCATGATGAGCGTCCCCGCGATCGCATTTCCGAACCCGCCGCCCTGTTCGAGCGGCGCCGGCGGCAACTGGGTGAACAGCGCCAGGCTGAGCTTGCGGCCGCCTCTCCAGAACAGCATCCACAACACGGAGAAAAGCGGGATCAACGCCAGCAGAGTCATGCCGGTCACCACCGCGCTCATGATGAGGCTGAACAGAGTGCGCGGCTTCTGGAGCGATTTTTCCAGGCGGCCAAAGTCCACGCCCTCGAACGGATTCGGTTCCGTGCGGTCCAACACCGGCGTCATTTCCCGCCCTCCATCCCCGCCGAGGCCCGCTGAAGAATGAGCGAGCCGGCCATGTTTACCACCATGGTGATCCCGAGCAACACCAGCGCCGCATACATGAGCACCCGGACTTCCGTGGGGTGCGCTTCTGGAAAACTGTTGGCCAGCAGGGCCGCCAGCGTGTTCGCCGGGGAGAACAAAGAGATGCTGATCTGATTTGCGTTGCCTACGAGCATGGCCAGCGCCATGGTCTCGCCCAGCGCCCGCCCGAACGCGAGCACCACCCCGCCAAAAATCCCGCGCGAGGCCGTCGGCAGGATGACCGCCAGAATCGTTTCCCACCGCGTGGCGCCCAGGCCGTAAGCAGCCATGCGGAGCTTCGGCGGAACCGACACCAGCGCATCGCGGCTGATGGCCGTGATCGTCGGCAGGATCATGATCGAGAGCACCAGCACCGCGGGCAGCACGCCCGGCCCGCTCAGATCCGTGCCGAACAGCGGCATCCAGCCCATCTTCAGGTGCAGCCAGTTGCAGGCCGGCCGGATGAGCGGGATCACGACGAACAAGCCCCACAATCCGTAAACGACACTCGGAATCGCCGCCAGCAGCTCGATCAGGTTCTTCAGCAGATTCTCCAGCTGATCCGGCAGCCGGCTCCAGAACGGATGAAGCTGGATGCCCAGAACAGTCAGGACGCCGAAGACGAACTTGCCCAGAAATCCCTCACTGAGAAACACGGCCGCCGCGACCCCGAACAGAGTCCCCACAACCAGCGCCAGCAGCGACGTAAACAGCGTCCCCCAGATCTCGGGCAGGATCCCAAAACGCGCCTGGTTCGGATCCCAGGTGGTGCCGGAGAGGAACCCCAGACCGTACTGCCGCACGGCCGGTGCGGCCACCATCGCAATCCTCAGAACGATGAACGAAACCAGCAGGACCGCCAGCCACGCGAATCCGCGGCAGAGCCAGCGGAACACCGAGTCGGCGACCTGCTGGGAACGCGACGGCGGTTGCGAGATGATCTCGTATGTCATCGGCCTCGTTCCCTAGCTGGCATTGGGCGCGAGCTTGATGTTCGCGACCGCGGCGCTTACCTTCTGGGCCACCGGCGCGGGAAGCGGGATGTAGCCCAAGGCCTCGGAATCCTTCTGGCCGTCGCCGAGGCAATACTTCAACAGATCCTGCAGGACTTCGAATTTCTTCTTGTCCTGATACTGCCGGTAGCAGAGCAGCCATGTGTAAGTCACGATGGGATACGCGTCCTTGGCATCGGGATCGGACGCCCAGACAATCAGATCGTCGGGCAGCTGCGCCGAAGCGAGACCCGCCTGGCCGGATGCGATCGAGGCCGCAACATAGGCGCCCGATTTGTTCTCGAGCACCGCCATCGGCAGCTTCTGGCTCTGCGCGTACCCATACTCGATGTACCCGATCGCGCCGGGCGTGGTCATCACGCTCGCCGTGACGCCTTCGTTGCCTTTCGAGCGCGTTCCGACAGCCCAGTTCGGCAGCGTGTTCACGCCGGGGCTCTTTGCGAATTCGGAGCTGATGGCGCTCAGATGTTTCGTGAAGACGAAGGTCGTGCCGCTGCCGTCGGCCCGCACGACGACGTTGATCGGCGCATCGGGAAGGCTAGCCCCTGGATTCGCCTGCTTGATGAGCGGATCATTCCATTTCTTGACCCTGCCGAGGAAGATGCCCGAATACGCCGCCCGCGAAAGCTTCAGTTCGGGCACGCCCTTGAGGTTGTAGGTGAGGACAATGGCGCCGGCCGTCATGGGCAGCAACTGCACGCCAACGTCCACCCTGGCGATGTCATCGGGCTTCATGGCGGCATCGCTCGCCCCGAAATCGACCGTCTTGTCGATGACGCTCTTGATGCCGCTTCCACTGCCCACCGATTGGTAATCGACTTGCACGTTGGGATGGGAGCCGCTATACGCCTTGAACCACTTCATGTACAGTGGTGCGGGGAAACTCGCTCCTGCGCCCTGCAGCTTGACCGATTCCGCTTCTCTGCTTCCGCCGCATGCGACCAGGCCGGCCGCAGCCAGCGCGAGCAGTGCAACCTTACTCGTTTGGAGGATGTTCATACCAACAGTCCTTTCCCTTGATAAGAGCCCAGCGTCGTGCGCGGATTCGCGCAGCCCCCTGCTTCGATCACTGTGGCAGCGAATCGTTACAGGACGATGAAAGGCAGATGTCACGAAAGTGAATTCTGGCGGCCCTGACCCGGCTGCGCTAGGTGGAGACCACCGAACCTTCGTTGCCGAGCCGCGACCGCAAGGGAGCGGACCCTGCGTCGGCTCAAAACCCTTCCACGGCGAACAGCGCCATGGGCTCTCCCTGCTCCTCGATTACGCACGTCCGGCTGCACCGGCCGCGTCTTCATCGCTATCGGTGGCCCGCAGGCCATCGGGACTCCCTTGCGGTCGCGGCTCGGCAGGGCGTACCCCTACGCTCGGATTCCCTCGATTTGACTGCATTCCCTTCCGTGTCGCGGCCCCCGGCGATCCGCGGCGGATGCCCGCCAGTCTCTTGCGGTACGATTGTCAGCATGAAGGGGCGGATCGAGGAGCGGGAATCCCAGCCAATTAGCGGGCCCGAAGCGGCGAGTGCCATGCTTGGCCTCCCGCAGCCGGTATCCGCACCACTCACCCGCGCGGCCATCTTCCTGGTCGCGACGCTAAACCCAGGCCCCGCCCATCGCACCGCCGTACGGGCGTTCTGCGCAGACCTCGCCGCGCTGCTGCGCGCGGTGGAATTCCGCGACATCGAAGCGGGCCTCTCTTGCGTGTTGGGGTTCGGGGCCGAGGCCTGGGACCGCCTCTTTGGCCAACCGCGGCCGGCGGAGTTGCATCCGTTCCGTGAAATTCGCGGCGGAGCGCGCCACGCGGTCTCCACTCCCGGCGACTTGCTGTTCCACATTCGCGCCAAGCGCATGGATCTGTGCTTCGAGCTGGCGACCCAAATCATGGCACGTCTCGGCAATGCCGTTTCGCCCGTGGATGAGGTGCAGGGATTCCGTTTCTTCGACGATCGCGATCTCCTCGGCTTTGTCGACGGCACCGAGAATCCGAGGGGCGGCGCGGTCATCGATGCCGTGCTCATTGGTGACGAGGACGCCGCGTTCGCCGGCGGCAGTTACGTCATCGTGCAGAAGTATCTTCACGATCTGGACGGCTGGAATGCGCTGTCCACCGAGGCGCAGGAACGTATCATCGGTCGCGCGAAGCTCTCGGACATCGAGTTGGACGATTCCGTAAAGCCAACCTCGGCCCACAACGCCCTCACCACTATCGTCGAGGACGGAAAAGAGATCAAGATCCTGCGCGACAACATGCCCTTCGGCCGGCCCGGATACGGTGAATTTGGCACCTATTTCATTGGCTACAGCCGCTCGCCCCGCACGATCGAGCAGATGCTCGAGAACATGTTCATCGGACGGCCGCCCGGCAACTACGACCGGATCCTCGACTTCAGCCGGGCCGTCACCGGAAACCTGTTCTTCGTGCCGTCGGCGACATTTCTGGAGGACGTGACCGAAGACCCGCCAACGGCCGTGGAACCGTCCGCCGCCCCGGCGCCCGTAGAACCCCGTCCGTCTGGCCATTCGGAGAACGATGGCTCGCTCCACATCGGTTCCCTCAAAGGAGATGTCTCCCATGAATAATCTGCATCGTGAGCTTGCCCCTGTTTCTGACGCTGCCTGGGCTCTGATCGAAGAGGAAACGTCGCGCACGCTCAAGCGCTACCTCGCCGGAAGGCGCGTCGTCGACGTCCACGGACCGGAAGGCACCGCTCTCTCCGCCATCGGCACCGGCCACCTGCGAACGATCGCTGCGCCGAGCGACGGCGTCGTCGCCAGCCAGCGAGAAGTGAAGGCCCTGGTCGAGTTGCGTGTGCCGTTCGACCTCGACCGGCAGACAATCGACGACGTCGAGCGTGGCGCGAACGACTCGGATTGGCAACCGGCGAAGGAGGCCGCGCGCCAGATCGCTTTTGCCGAAGACGGCGCCGTATTCGAGGGCTATGACGCTGCCGGCATCGTTGGCATCCGCCAGGGGACCAGCAATCCGGCCATGACGCTTCCCCCCGACGTGCGCGAGTATCCAAATGCCATCGCCCAAGCCTTGAGTCAGCTCCGCCTGGTCGGCGTCAACGGCCCCTACGCGGTGCTGCTCGGCGCCGGCGCCTACACCGCGCTTGCCGAGACCAGCGATCATGGATACCCCGTGCTCGAGCACGTCAAGCGGCTCGTGGACGACAAGATCGTCTGGGCCCCCGCCATTACCGGCGCTTTCGTGCTGACCACCCGTGGCGGCGACTTCGACCTGCACATCGGCCAGGACTTCTCCATCGGCTATGCAAGCCATACCGATGCCGTCGTTCGTCTGTACCTGCAGGAGACGTTCACCTTCCTGCTGCTCACCGCCGAGGCCGCCGTCGCGCTGCAGTGAAGTGGGGCAGGACTTCAGTCCTGCTGCCGGTGTCCACACCGGCCCGGCGTGAGCAGTCTGAGAGAATTGTCAGTATGAATTTGGGAAAGAGTATCTTTTGTGCGCCGGCAATGCTGGCGCTCCTGCTCTCCGCAAGCGCTCCGTCGAAAGCGCAAACCCTGCGCGTGGGCGCCGCACGCATCGATATCACGCCGGCGGCTGACCCTGCCAACCCGCCCTCCGGCAAATACGCCCACGAAAGGCTCTACCTGCGCGCCATCGTCCTTGACAACGGAGCCGCCCGCACTGCGTTGGTCGGGGCCGACCAGGGCATGCTAATGGAAAACATCTGGGCGGCGGCCGCGAAGCAGATCGCCGCGGAGTTGAACTGCCCCGTCGAGAACATCATGCTCTCGGTCACTCACACGCACAGCGCCTGGGGCCCGGGCGATCAACCCTTCCGGCGACCCGGCCAAACGGGGCCTCCGCCTACCCCCGACCCCAACGCACCGCCACCGCCCATCGTCGGCCAGATACTCGACGCCGTAAGACAAGCCAAGGCCAAGCTCCAGCCCGCGCGCGTCGGCTTCGGCACCGGCCTGTCTTACCTCAACGTGAGCCGTGACAATATCGACGCCGCCACCCACCTCTGGACGCAGGCCCCGAACCTGAACGGACTCTCCGACAAAACCGTCGCCGTGCTCAAGTTCGAATCGCTCGAGGGCGCCCCCATCGCCGTCTTCATGACCTACGCCATGCACCCGGTCAACGGCTTCCTCAGCAACATCATCAGCGCCGACTTCTGCGGCGCGGCCTCCCGCCACATCGAACAGGCCTACGGCGACAAGCTCGTCGCGGTCTTCGCGCAGGGCGCTTCGGGCGATCAGAATCCGCTCTACCTGCGTGCCTCCACCAACGTGATGGCCTCGCGCTACGGCGCCACGATTACCGGCGGCGTGATGACCCGCGAACCGGTCGAGGCCCCTCTGCGCGACGCCAAGGTCGAGTCGCGCAAGGCCGACCCGCGGGTGCTCGACGCGATGGAAAAGGTGATGGAAAGCGAAGGCGTGCTGCTCGGCGAAGAAGTGATCCGCGTGATGAGCAATACCACGCGGCTGGATCCGGCGCCGGCCATCTCCGCCGCACAAACGACCATCACGTGCCCGGGACGCAACCGCCTCGACAACGTTCGCGAAGGCACGCCCGGCAAGTATGAGGATGGAGAGCCGGTCCAGATCCGCCTCGGCGTGATCCGCATCGGCAACATCGCCGTCGCCAGCGTCGACGCGGAGATCTACACCGCCATCGGCCTCAAGTTCAAGGCCGCCTCACCGCTCGCCGACACCATGCTGGTTACCATCGCCAATGGCAGGGCGAACTCCGGCTACGTGCCGAACGATACCTCGTTCGGCGCATACACCTTCCAGGTGTTAGGCTCCCGCCTCAAACCGGGGTGCGCCGAGGACGGCATCGTGAATGGCCTGCTCGACCTGATCCCGGCCAGCGGGAAATAGCTCCCTGCCTCAGCGCCTGACCACCCAAGCCAGGCCGTCGGGCTGTCTGCCGGCATCGATGTGGCCCACGACCTCAAGCGACTTGAGATCGATCACGGCGACATAGTCGTCCGGCGTGCAGGCCACGTACGCGCGCGCGCCGTCGGGCTGCATCTGGATCCCCGCCGCGCCGCGTCCGATCTTCACGCGCTTCACCTCGTGGCGCGTCCGGGCATCCAGGATCACCACCTCCGGGCCATTCAATCTTGAAACGAACACCAACGATCCATCCGGCGTAAATTTGAGCCGGTTCGCGCTGCGAACATCGGCATTCAGCGTGTCCACGACTTTCTTTTCCGCGGCATCGACAACGGAAATCGTGCCGTCCTGCGCGTTCGCGGCCCAAATCTCCTTGCCGTCGGGAGTAACATCGAATCCCTCGTCCCCTTTACCCACCGGTACCACAGTCTCGTCCCAGTCGTCCTGCGGACCCCCAGGCCCTTGTCTAATGATCCTATCGATGATACTCATCGTCGCCGAACTTACGTTGGAAGTTACGATCCGCTTCAGGTTTCCTGAAACCAGGACCATGTGCGTCCGGTTCTGCCCTGTGCCCAGCACCCAGTCCACTCGCTTGCTTGCGGGATCGTAAGTGCCGATCACCTTATTCGTCTCCGCCGTGAACCAAACCTTGCCGCCCGCGAAATCGAGTCCGTGAGCTCCCCGCAACGCGCCGAGGTCGATCGGCGCCAGCGCCCTGTGTTCGACCAGATCGACCACCGAAATCGTGTTGTACGCGCCACCCGCGCCGCCATAGTTCGAGATGTACGCCAGTCTCCCATCGGCGTCCGCGACAATCTCGTGCGGGTCCGGTCCGGAGGGCATGCGCGCCAGGACTTTCAGGCTCGCGGGATCGACCATCGCGACCGTGTGGTCGCCCTTCGAAAGAACCAGCAATACCGTGGACGGAGCGCTCTGCCCTTGTAAGACGGCGAGTCCCAGGCAGGCCGTCAAGATCGCAAGCACCATTTGTAACTTCAGCATGTCGACATTATCCCCCAGCAGACACATGTGGATTCAACTTCGCCACGCGCGCCGCGGCCTTCTACTGTGTCACCGTGTGCCGCGCCCGCGACTCCGGGCGTATAATTCAGGTTTCGGAATCAGGAGGCACTCATGACCAGTTCCCGCCGGGAAATACTGACGGCCGCAAGCACGGCGTTCGCCACGTCGCTTTTCACCGGCAACGTGAAAGGCGCCAATGATCGCATCGCCGTGGGCTTCATCGGCAACGGCGCCATGGGAGAGGAGAACCTCGGGTACGCGATGAAAGTGCCGGGCCTGGTTCCGGCCGCCATCTGCGACGTCTACCAGCCGCATGCGGACCGCGCGGAGGCGCAGGCGCGCAAGGGCGGATTCCAGCCGAAAGTAGTGAAAGATTTCCGCGACATTCTGGCCGACAAGTCCATCGACGCCGTCTGCATTTCAACGCCCGACCACTGGCACGCCTACATGACCGTCGAGGCCTGCAAGGCCGGCAAAGACGTCTACGTCGAGAAGCCTGCCTGCGTCTACATCGAAGAAGGCCGCAAGATGGTGCAGGCGGCGCGCAAATACAACCGCATCGTCCAGGCCGGCACCATGCAGCGCTCCGGCGGCTATTTCAAAAAGGCCGCCCAACTGGTGAAGGAGGGCGCCCCGGGCGAAGTCACCTTCTGTCACGCCTTTCAAAGTGACATCACCAAGAAGGAAGGATGGGGCAATCCGCCCGATAGCGCCCCGCCCGCCGACCTGGATTGGAACATGTGGCTCGGCCCCGCGCCCGAGGTTCCATTCAACGCGAACCGCTGGGGCGTGAAGACCACCCGCTTCCCCACCTTCCGCTACTTCTGGGATTACGCGGGCGGCCCGATGACCGACTGGGGCGTGCACCTCATCGATCCCCTTCACCAATGCTTCAACGAGGTGATGCCCACCACCATCGATGGCATGGGCAGCAAGTTCTACGTCACGGACAACACCCAGACGCCCGACACCATGCTCGCGACGTTCCTGTATCCGAAGTTTCTGGCCAGCTGCGAGAGTCGAACCTGCAATCCGCTGCCGCTGTTCGCCATGAACCAACACGAGGGCACTGTGATCCACGGCTCCGACGCCACCATCTTCGTGAATCGATCCATGTGCCGTCTGATTCCGAACGACCACGCAAAGGGCGACACCGTCTGGGAGGACGACCCCGAGATGCACCGCATGAACGTCCCCCACTGGGAGAACTGGCTGCAGTGCATCAGAAGTCGCCAGAGGCCGACAAGCGAGATCGAAACCTGCGTGCGTTCGTCGTCGGTCTGCATCCTGGCCAACGTCGCGATGCGTTCGAAACTCCGCCTGGATTGGGACGAGACTAACTGGACCGTAGCGCAAGAAACCGCCCGGCCGATGCTTCACGAAAAGTATCGCGCCCCCTGGAAACTAGACGTCTAGGGTAATCCGCAAACCGGGGACTGGATCCCAATTTCGCCGCTTTTGCGAAATTGGTGCCTGTCCTAAGGTTTGCCCTCTGGACAACCTACGGCGCGAAATACCCATCAATATCCAGCACCAGGTGCGTCGCGTCGGTAACAAAAATATCGATCGCCCCGCTCGCGCCCGCCGGAACAATCGCCGCATTCGCCACCACCCTCCCGTCGAACGAATTCAACGTCGAAACCAGCGGCCGCGCCGACCCCGCCGGCCATGCGGTCAGGTACTGCAGCGGCCCCTCCGGCACCGCCGTCACGTTCAGTGAATACGCCGCAGCCGCAGCCGGAACCGCGCACCCGCCCGCCGAAACCGCAAACGCGCGCGTCTCTCCAGCCTGCATCGCCGGCCCCGCGGCGTTGCGCGTGTCCGCCACCCGGCATGGCGCCACCGGATAGAACGAAAGCGCACCCGCGGCCCCCGGCGCCGCGAAGTATCCGTTGACGTCCAGGATCACATCGGTCTGGTTGGTGACAAACACCGAGATCGAGCCGCTGTTCCCCGCCGGAACCAGCGCCGCGTTGGCCACCACCTTGCCGGCCCACGAATTCAGCGTCGAGACAAAAGGCCGCGCCTGCCCCGCGGGCCACGTTGAAAGGTATCCCAGATACTCCACCACCGGGTCGGGCACCACCGTGACGTTCAGCGCGTATGCGCCGGCCGTCGAAGGAATCGCGCACGAACTCAGCGGAATCGGGAAGTCGCGCGTCTGGTCGGCGCCCATCGAGGGACCACCGAAGGTGCCCGCGGCTCCCCGCGTGTCCGCCACCCGGCACGGCGTCGCCGGATAGAACGCGAGCGCATTCGGCGTGCCCGCCGTCTCGAAGTACCCGTCGATGTCCACGATCACATCGGTGGGGTTGCTCGCGTACACGCTCACCGCTCCGCCCGCGCCTGCCGGCACGATGGCCGCGTTCGCCACCACGGAGCCGTCAAACGAATTCAAAGTCGAGACCAGAGGCTGCGTCTCGCCCGCGGGCCATAGCGTCAGATAGGACAACGGCCCCGAGGGCACCACCGTCACGTTGAGCGAGTACGCCGTCGCCGTAGGCGGGATGCCGCACGCGCTTTGAGGAATCGCGAAGGTCCGCGACGAACCGCCCGCCAAACTCGGACCGGCGAATGGACCCGTTGCCCCGCGCGTGTCCGCCACGCGGCACGGCGTCACCGGAACCCACTGCGAAGCCGCCAGCGCCGGCGTTGCGTATGGCGTCGTGAACGACCATGTGCCGGACGCGCTCGATCCGTTCGCGTTCCGCGCGGTCACCCGCCAGAAGTACAGCGCACCAGTTGCCAGCGTGCCCGGCGCGTAGCTGTTTCCCGTCGTGTTGGTCACAAGCGGCGGCGACGCCGCTGTCCCGAAGTAGACATCGTAAGAAGTCGCCCCACTCGAGGCGCTCCAGCTCAGGACCGGCGTCAGCAAGACGTTGATCGCGCCATTAGCGGGCGCCGCCAAAACCGGAGCCGCAATCCCTGTCGTGAATTGCCATGTCGCGGACGGGCTGGCGCCACCGCTGTTCCTGGCCGAAACCTGCCAGGAGTAGACCGTTCCGGCGCTGAGCGGCGGCGGAGTATAGCTGGTCCCGCTCGTATTGGTCACCAGCGGCAGCGGCAGCGATGTCCCCAGGTACACGTCGTAGGAAACGGCTCCCGCCGACGCGCTCCATTCCAGAACCGTAGTCGCCGGAACGTTCACGGCGCCGTTGGAGGGCGCGGTCAACGCGGGCGCGGCCGGCGGACCGATCTGAGTCGTGAACATCCATATGGCCGACTTGGAGGAGCCGCCGCTATTCCTGGCCCCCACCTGCCAGTAGTACACCGTGCCCCCGCTGAGCGTTCCCGGAGCGTAGCTGGTGCCGGCCGTGTTGGTCACAAGCGGCGGCGGGAAAGCAGCGCCGAAATATACATCGTACGAAGTGGCGCCGGCCGCCGCGTTCCAGCTCAGCGTCGGCGCGAGCGTTACGCCGGCGGCCCCGTTGACGGGCGCGATCAGCGCCGGCGCCTGTGGCCCGGACACCTGCGTCGTGAACACCCAGATGGCGGACGTCGTGGAGCCGCCGCTATTCCTGGCCGCCACCTGCCAGTAGTACACCGTACCCCCGCTCAGCGTCCCCGGAGCGTAGCTGGTGCCGGCCGTGTTGGTCACAAGCGGCGGCGGCGAAGCCGTTCCGAAATACACGTCGTAAGAGGTCGCCCCGGTAGAGCCGTTCCAGCTGAGCGTCGGAGCCGCCGAAATGCCCGTCGCCCCGTTCGCAGGCGAGACCAGCACCGGCGCCGCAACCTGCGTCGTGAACGACCAGATGGCTGACGCGGTCGACCCGCCGCTGTTCTTCGCCACCACCTGCCAGTAGTACACCGTCCCCGCGCTAAGCGTCCCCGGGGCGTAGCCGGTGCCAGTGATGTTGGTGGCAAGCGGCGGCGGGGAGACCGTTCCGAAGTGGACATCGTAAGAAGTCGCGCCAGTCGCCGCGCTCCAGTTGACGGTCGGCGTGAGCGAAACCCCGGCGACCCCGTTGGCGGGCGAGATCAGCACCGGCGCCGGCGGCGCGGATCCCTGCGTCGTGAACGACCATATGGCGGAGGCGGTCGAGCCGCTGCCGTTCTTAGCCACCACCTGCCAGTAGTACACCGTACCCGCGCTCAGCGTCCCCGGAGTGTAGCTGGTGCCAGTGATGTTGGTGGCGAGCGGCGGCGGGGAGACCGTTCCGAAGTGGACGTCGTAAGAAGTCGCGCCGGCCGCGGCATTCCAGTTGACGGTCGGCGTGAGCGAAACCCCGGTGGCCCCGTTGGCGGGCGAGACCAGCACCGGCGCCGCCGGCACGGATCCCTGCGTAGAGAACGACCATATGGCCGAAGCGGTCGAGCCGCTCGCGTTCCTGGCCACTACCTGCCAGTAGTAGAGCGTATTCGCGCTCAGCGTCCCCGGAGTGTAGCTGAGGCTGGTAACGTTGCTCGCCAGAGGCGGCGGCGATGACGTCCCGAAGTAAACATCATAAGAGGTCGCGCCCGAGGAGCTCCCCCAGCTCACACTCGCACTGACTGCCACCCCTCCGGCCTTGTTGGCGGGAGACAACAGCGCGAATGACCCGGGCGCGCCGGCGCCCAGCAGCCCAAAGACGCCGACCCCGCTGATTGTCCCCACATAGACCTTGCCGTTGGCGATCATCGGTGTGATGAATTTGTTTCCCGTGCCAAACTGGTCGCGCCCGCCCGGCGCCTGATTGCTGTTATAGAGCTCGTTCGTGAGGTTCGCGGCGTCATAGGCGTGCAATGTCGCCGCGGCGCCGTTCTCGGCCGCCCACACGATCCCGTTGCCGGACCCGTTGGCGGAGATGCTGGGCGTAGCGCCGGGATACTGGAACGTCGTTGCGCTTTGGGAGGATGCGGAGGAGGCGAGCAGAGCACTGGAGAAAGGAAACGCCTTCAGCGTGTCGCCGACCGCGCCGTAGTAAATGACGCCTCCAAAGTACGCCGGCATCGAAAACACCTGGCCGCTTAGCGCCCCCACGATGTCCTGATAGATGCTGCCGTTGTTCGCGGGATTGAACTTGCCCATGTTGTCGCGGTCAGCGACATAGATGTGGGAATCCTTCCCGGCGCCCACGGCGAGATGACGAGTCCTGCCCATGCTATCGGTCATATCGGGCACCACCAGCGCGCCCCCGGAACCCAGATCTAAATCGGTATTGTTCTCGGCCACCACGTTGAACATTGCGAAATAGTCGGCCACGGCCAGGTGCCCGCCGCTGGTGGAGATATGCAGGAAAGTATTGCCGAAGTCCGCCCGATTGGGGAACCCGCTCGCGTTGAGCGTGGTATCGAAAGTCCCATTCGCCACCAGGGCGAAGATGTTGCCGTTCGCGTCGGCCGCCGGACCGGCGCCCGCACTCCAGAACGAGCCTTCGTTGCCGTTCGGCGTGACGTTCAACACCGTCGTCTGCGCCAGAGTGTTTTCGTTGTAACCGATCATCCATGCGGTGTAAGGACGAATATCGCAGTGGGACGCCCAGCTTGTGTACACGACTCCATTCAGCAGCAGCAGGCCGGCCCGGTCCTTGTATTGCCCGGGATCGAAGACCACATTGCCGCCCGAGCTGTTATCCCCCGTGCCGGGGTAAGTGGCCTGCACCGCCACCGGGCCGCCGAACTGTTCAGCCCCAGTGGTCAGATCCAGCGCATGCAGCCGCTGGAGATATTGGCCCGCCCCGTTCTTGCTCATGGCGACTACATACACGGTGCCGTGGGAACCGGCTCCCAGATCGATGACCGGTGTCGACGTTACCCCGATTTCCGGAGTCACCTGGCTGCAGCCGCGGTCGTCCGACGGTGTCTCGCCCGACGACAGCATGGAAACGTGCCACAACGTGGCGCCGCTGTCCGCATCGAAGGCGTAAACGCTGTCGTGCTCGGTGGCGACGACCAGCACGTTGTGCGTGCCGCCAGCGATGCTGATCCCGGCGACATAGAGAGGCTCCGCATCCACCTTCCCGTCCACCGAAATCACGAACAGCCTGCCAAATGTACTGGAATTGACGTTGGCAGGAGTAAGAATGGTCTCGTTCAACTGCTGCCCGGTGCGAGCGTTGTCGTTGTGATAGGTGAGAACGTCAGGCGTAGCCGCCGCCAGACCGCCCGCAAACGCACAAAGGAGCAACAACCGGTGAGTCTTCATTCCCAGCACCCCCAGTCACGACAGCCAGTTTAACCCGTGTGTGCCGCCCGCCGCTCGGTCTCATCTGGCATCAGCACCGAACCGCGCGTTCGTTACCGAGCCGCGACCGCAAGGGAGCGGACCCTGCGCGTAAGCAAGCGGACCCGCGCGCTCCGGCGCGAGTCCGCCCCCTCACGGTCGCGAGAACTTGTCGATACCGCGCAACTGACCCGCGTGGGGTTGCTGCAAAGTCGATCGGCCCCGATAATGGGTCTCGGAGCGACAGTCGCATGAGAAGACTTTGCCAGACCGCTTGTCCGCAGACTCTACTCGTTCTCTCGCTGATCTTGATCCCAGCCAGTCGCCTGTCCGGCGGAGCAGCACAGCAGCATCCAGCCTGGAGCACCCCGCCGGCGCCTCCGTCCGGCCTCTGGATCGCCGAACCCTCCGTTGAAGGCGAGAATCGGCTGTCCGCGCTGGGTGTATCTACCTTCTTAGGGTCGCGCGGCCTCGTGTTCAGGGGCGGACTCCGCTCCGGCGGGGCGGAGTGCACCTTCGCCGAGAGCGAACTGCCCTGGCCGGCTCCGCCTGCCGATCACCTGTCGTTCGACTGCAAGACCCTTTCGCAGCACAAATGGGCGTTGAACGGTGGGCATGTCGATCTGACCTTCAGCCGAGAGAATCGCGAAGTCACCGCGCTCTGGCGGCACGACGGCGCTTCGATAACCCTGCTCCTGCACAGGCCTTCACAGAAAGGCACGTCTCGCTACCTGGGCGACTGGGTCTGGGGCCCGTCTCCGGCGCCTTGTGTCCTGCACGTATATGACAACCCCAATCCCAGAGACCCAGCGGCCCCCAAGGAGATCTGGGAGGAGTTCGACAAGGACCACCTGATCGCGAGTTTCGATGATCCTGGAGCCGGCATATACGGGCAGCCAGTCGGCCTGGTCTATGGCTCGAAGAGAGATCCGGACGCCTTCGGATTCGGGTATTCGGGCTTTCGGAATGATGTGTCCTACGACGGACGATACGACGCTAAGACCCAGGAGATCAACGGCACCACGCCCGGGTCTTTCACCTTCAGGCGGAGCCAGGTCCAGTAGCAGAGCTGACTTGCGCCACAACCGAGCCGAGTCGGTACGCCAGAATTGGGCTTACCGCGGCTCCCTACAAGCGGAATTGGAATTCACCAATCCGCCGAGATTTTTCTCGCCGACCTGTCAACCACTTACGCCGCCTTGCCCCCGTTCCGCCTTCCCCCGCCGCGCTATGCTTCGCATCGGAGGCCAAGGCCACGCGAACCCAAGTTCCAAATCGAATTCTAATTGTCGCCGTTCACCATTTTTCGCCGCCTTCGACACCCCCTTCCCTCGCCCGCGCCAAAAAAACCAAAAACAAAAAAGTGCAACATGGTCCTAATCCCGTTTTCGGACACTGGCCGCGAATTACTTCGCCGTCGGACCTCGTTTCCTTTCTACACTCAGCGGCGCACCGCGCCGCGCACGAAAAACGAAGGCAAAAAGTGCAACACCGTCCCAGTCTCGCTTCCGGACACTGCCAGCGACGAACTCCGCGCACAACCCCACCTCGCCGCTATCCCCTCCGGCGCATTTGCTATACTCATCGACGGCTGGAGTCAGCCCTCACGAAACGCGTGGAATGCTCGGGAAGGCGGTGTAAGTCCGCCACTGCCCCGCAACTGTGAGCGACAGAAATCGGCGCGACGGTCACTGCATCCAGTGGGAAGGCCGCGCAACCCGGTAACGGGTAAAAGCCGTTGTCGCAAAGTCAGGAGACCGGTTCCTCGCTGATGAGAATAACGTCTCGCGGGAGAGCGTCTCATGATGAAGACCGTCCATTCGCTCCTTCTTCTTTCCCTCGCTGCCGCCGCCACGGCGTGCGCCTCCGAGGGCGTCGTTGTCGATCCTTCCGGTAGGCCCATCCAGCACGCGCGCGTCGCCTGCGCGGGCCTCTCCGCCGAAACCGAAGCCGCCGGGCATTTTTCGATGGAGATCACCGGCCCCTGCCGCGCCACCGTCTCCGCCTCCGGCTTTGAAACGAAACAGGTCGATCTTGTTCCAACCTCCACGGCGCACATCCAGCTCGCCCTCGCTCCTCAAAGCGAGCACGTCGTGGTCACCGCCAACCGCCGCGAAACCGATATCGCCGAGGCCGGCGCCGCCGCCACCGTCATCACCGCCGCCGATCTCAAGGCTCGGGACTATCCGTCCCTCGGCGACACCTTGCGCGAAGTCCCCGGAATCCAGGTCGTGCAGTCCGGCCGCCCCGGCAGCCTCACCGACGTCTACGGCCGCGGCGGCCAGTACACCGCCATGCTCGTCCTGGTCGATGGAGTCCCCATGAACGACCCCGGCGGCACCATCAACCTGGCCGGCGACACCACCACCGGCATCGATCGCATCGAAGTCGTGCGCGGCCCCGAAAGCGCGCTGTTCGGCGCCGACGCCGCCTCCGGCGTCATTCAGCTCTTCACCAAGCGTGGCGATCCCGAGGATCGCGTGCCGCACGGCTCCGTCTCCTACGAGCGCGGCAGTTTCTCGACCGACCGCTGGACCGCCAACCTCGCCGGCGGCGATGGCCGCCTCGACTATTCCTTCGCCGCCGATCAGCTTCACACCGCCGGCGAGTACTCCAACGACTTCTTCCGCAATACCAGCGGCACCGCCAACATCGGCTTCCGCATCTCGCCCGATACCCAGGTGCGCGGCATCTTCCGCACCTTCGATGCCGACATCGGCACGCCCAATCAAATCGGATACGGCATCGTCGACTACTACGGCAGCGAGGCCACGCGCGATTCCCTGGTCTCGGCCTCCGTCGATGACGTGCGCGGCCGCCACTACGCGCAGCACATTACGTTCGGATATCACCGCTCCAACGACGTCTTCTACGAGCCCGTCGATCAGGGCCCGTACAACGTCGCCGCCCTGGTCCAGAACGTGGGCGACCGGGTCTATTTCGAAGGACTCGCCAATCCCGCCGCGCCCGTTCCGCCCGGCCTGACCCTGGTGACCCAGTCCGAATCCATCTACGCCTCCGATCCTTACATCAGCCTCAGCTCGCGCACGGACTTCGCCTACCAGGGCACGCTCACGCACACCGGCGGCGCGGCGGTCTTCGGATACCAGTACGAGCGGCAAGCCGCCGACATCGGCGGCAGCAACGTCAGCCGCGACGACCATAGCGTGTTCCTCGAAGAGCAATACGCCATCTCGCGCCGGCTCTTCCTCTCGGCCGGGTTGCGCTACGAGCAGAACAGCGCCTTCCACACCAAGTTCACGCCGCGCGCCGCGGCCAGCTACCGCCTCGCCGGTTCCACCTATCTGCGCGCCAGCGCCGGCATCGGCATTGTCGAGCCGAGCCTGCTCGAGAATTACTCCAAGGAGTCCTACGCCCTCGGCAACCCTGCCCTGCGTCCGGAGAAGACCACCAGTTACGAAGTCGGGGTGATCCAGGAATGGTTCGCGCGCCGCCTCGAAACACAGGTAGCGGCGTTCGCCAACACGTTCCAGGACCTGATCGTTTATGTCTACCCGAGCTGGCTGAACATCCAGGCCAGCCGCGCCCGCGGCGTCGAATTCTCCTCGCGCATGAAGATCGCTCGCTGGCTCACCGCCTCCGGCGGATACACCCGCATGTGGACCCGCATCACGAGCTCCAACACGCCGGATTCGCCTTTCTTCGGAGTCGGCCAGGAGATCGCCCGCCAACCCGGCAACTCGGGCACGCTGTCCATCACCCTCGCGCCGCGCCGCTGGACCTTGCAGGCCGGAGCCATCCTGGCCGGAGAGCGCCAGGACCCCGACCCCTACGTCTTCGGAGTAACGCGCAACAAAGGCTACCAGAACGTCTACGCCACCGGCTCCTTCCGCATCGACAAGCACCTGCAGCCCTTCGTGCGAGCCGCCAATCTCCTCAACCAGAGTTACTCGGAGGTATTGGGCTACCCGGCTCTGTCGCGCAGTCTCTACGGAGGTCTCCGCCTGGAATGGTAAAGCCCGTGTATATCCGCCGGCTCTGCCTGCCCCGCCCGTTCGTCCGCCTGCTCTGCCTGTTCCCCTGCCTGCTCTGCCTGTTCCCCTGCCTACTCCCCATTCATTCCCAGCCAAGTGGGGCAGGCGTCCACGCCTGCAGCGGGTCTCCAGACCCGCCCCACCGCATCATCTCCACCGCCCCCTCCATCACCGAAATCCTCTACGCCCTAGGCCTGGGCGACCGAGTAGTCGGAGTCACAACCTTCTGCCACTACCCGCCCGAGGCAACGAAGAAGCCGAAAATCGGAGACTACCTACATCCCAGCCTGGAAACCATCGTCGGCCTCCGCCCTGACCTGGTGGTCGCGGAGACGACGGGAGTCCGCCACGCCGAGCGCCTCCGTTCCCTGAATCTCAACGTGATCGAGATCGACGACGCCACCATAGCCGGCATCTACGATTCCATCCACCGTATCGGAAGAGCCGCGGGAGTGCCGGCCAGAGCGGATGCGTTGTGCGCCCGAATGCGCTCCGAACTCGCTACCATTCAAGCGAAGGTGGCTCCCCTCCCCCGCCGCCGCGTGCTCTTCCTGGTGGGCCGCACGCCAGGCCGCATCGAAGACCTGATCGCCGCCGGCCGTGCCTCCCACCTCAACGAGCTCATGGAAATCGCGGGAGGCGAGAACGTCTTCCGCGACTCCATCGCCGCCTACGGCAAGATCCCCCTCGAAGAGCTTCTGGCGCGCAACCCCGAAGTCATCGTAGACATGGGCGAGATGTCCGAAACCGTCGGCGTCACCGACGCGCAGAAGCGCGCGGTGGTGGAGCTCTGGAACCGCTACCCGGCCCTGGCCGCCGTGAGAGAGCATCGCGTCTACGCCGTTGCCTCGGACATTTTCGTGGTGCCCGGCCCCCGAGTGGTCGACGCCGCCCGTGCTCTAGCCCGCATGTTCCACCCCGAGGCCGGCCTGTGACCCATCCAGCTCTTCTTCCGTGGCGCAGGCTTCAGCCTGCCGCGTCGGCTCTCGAGCCGACGCTTGGCATCCCGGAGCCCCACCCATGACCCCCCTCTACTCCCTCCGCGAAGCCGGCATGCGCTACAACGGCCCGCCGGTCCTGGATGCCGTCACCCTGACCTTCGACGCCGCCCAACTGGTCACCATCATCGGCCCCAACGGAGCCGGAAAATCGACCCTGCTCGGCATCATGGCCGGCCTCCGCCCCGGCCACACCGGCCGCTGCGAATACCGCGGCATCGAGCCCGAGCACTGGCCGCGCCGAGCCTTCGCCCGCAAAGTGGCGTTCATCCCCCAAAGCCTGCGCGTCGAGTTCCCCTTCACCGCCGAGCAGGTGGTCCTGATGGGCCGCACCCCGCACTGCGACGGCCTGTTCGAATCGCCCGCCGATCTCGAAGCCGTCGAGAGTGCGCTCGCCATCACCGGCACGCTGCCGTTCCGCCACCGCGATTTCCGCTCGCTCTCCGGCGGAGAGCGCCAGCTCGTCATCCTGGCCTCGGCCGTGGCGCAACAGCCCGAGACCCTTCTGCTCGATGAACCGACGACCTTCCTCGACCTCCAGCACCAAGTCGCCATCTACCGTCTCCTCCGCGATCTGAGCCGGCGCGGCATGCTCGTGGTGGCCGTGACGCACGACCTCAACCTCGCCGCCGCCTTCGCCGACCGCATCGTGGTCCTCAACTCCGGCCACGTAGCAGCCGACGCCACCCCCGCCGAAGTCCTCGCCCCGGAGCGGATCCTCGAGGTGTTTGGCGTCGCCTCCGAGCTCCATCGAGGCCCCGAAGGCAGGCCCTGGATCGTTTATGGCCAATAGCCGCCGCCGGTTCTGGATCGCGGTGCTCTCCTCAGCCTCCGCCGCATTGGTCGTTCTCTGCCTTGCGCCCCTCATCGGCTCGACCTCCATCAATTACTCGCGCGCGCTGGCTGGCCTCTCGCCCGATAGCGAGATCCTGTTCTACACCCGCCTCCCGCGAGTGCTGCTGGCGCTCCTCGCCGGAGGCGCGCTGGCCGTGGCGGGTGTGCTCTTCCAGGCCATGCTGCGCGACGCGCTGGCGACGCCGTACACCCTGGGCGTCTCGAGCGGTGCTTCGCTCGGAGCGGTCGCCGCCATCTGCCTGGGCTGGCGCGAAGTCGGACACCTGCCGGCCATCTGGCTCGCGTCCTTCGCCGGCGCCGCCGTGGTCCTGTTCCTGGTGATGGGAGTCGCAACCGAAGGCCGCCGCATGTCGTCGTTCACGCTGCTGCTGGCCGGCGTTTCCATCAACACCATCTGCCTGGCGGCCATCCTGTTCCTCCAGTACATCGCCACCTTCGGCCAGACCTTCGCCATCGTGCGCTGGCTGATGGGCGGCATCGACGCCGTCGACTACTCGACGCTCGCCTGGTTCGCCGCAGCCGTCCTGCCCGCCGTGGGCCTCATTTTCCTGCGCGCCCGCGACTGGAACCTGATGGCCGTGGGCGAGGATTGGGCCGCCGCCCGCGGAGTCTCGGTCTCGCGGCTCATGCTGAGCGGTTACGTCCTGGGCTCGTTCCTGGCCGGCTCGGTGACGGCGTTAGCCGGCCCCATAGGTTTCGTCGGCCTCATCGTGCCGCACGCCCTCCGCCTCAAACTCGGAGCCGACCACCGTCTTCTCCTGCCGTGCTCGTTCTTCACCGGAGCCGCGTTCCTGGCCGTCTGCGACACCCTCGCCCGCACCGTCCTAGCGCCCACCGAAATCCCCGTCGGAGTAGTGACCGCCCTCCTCGGCGGTCCTTTCTTCATCTGGCTCCTCCGCTCGAAACGCCGGAGTCTGTGGCTATGAAGGTGCGTCGCTCACAGTTCCACCACCTTCGTCGAGGCGATCGCATCCAGAAAACTGCGGTCGTGCGAGACCAGCACGATCGTTCCCGGATACTCGGCCAGCGTCTTCTCGAGCGCTTCCTGCGCTTCGATCTCGAGGTGATTGGTCGGCTCGTCCAGCACCAGCAGGTTCGCCTCGCTCACCAGCAGCCGTACCAGCGCCACCTTGGCGCGCTCGCCCGCGCTCGCCTCCCCGAGCGGCTGATTGACGCGGTCCGGGCGCACCCGCAGACACGCCAGCAGCGTGCGAGCCAGCGTGCCCGCGCCGCAGATCTCCAGGGGCGTCGCCGCGCGATCCAGGTTCTCGGCGTCCTGCGCATAGTATCCGGCCTCGACGTGGGCGCCGAACCGGACGGTTCCCCCATCGGCCGGCTCCCGTCCCAGCAACACGCGCAACAGCGTCGTCTTTCCTGAACCGTTGGGCCCGGTGATCGCCAGCCGCTCGCCTCGCGCCAGATGGAACGTGATCCCTTCGAACAGCGGCTTGCCAGGGTACGACTTTCCCAGATCCTCGACCGCCAGGGCGATGTCGCCGCTGCGCCGCACCCCTGCAAAGTCGAACACCGGCATCGGCTGGTCTTCCCAGGGCTTCGCGACCTCGGGGCCGCGCCCGGGCCGCTCCCGCAGCAGGCGCGCCGTCCGCGCCACTTTGGCGGCTTTGCGCCCGTAGAAATCGCGGCTCCCACGCTCGCCCTCGGGCGCCGTCCCCACCCTCACCGCCAGGCGCGACCGCCGCTCCGCCGCCTGTTCCGCGGCCGCCTTGCGCCGCTCGAACGCGTCGAAATTCTGCCACGCTTGCCGGTCGGCCAGCTCTCGCCGTGCACGGTACTCGTCATAGCCGCCCTCAAACACCGTCACGCGTCCCCGCTCGATTTCGAGCACACGCGTCGCCACCCGCCGCAGGAAGGTGCGGTCGTGCGACACCAGCACACAGGCGCCGCCGCGAGCGGCGAGTTGCTCTTCGAGCCATCCGCGCGCCGCGATGTCGAGGTGATTGGTGGGCTCGTCTACCAGCAGGAGGTCCGCGTCGGCATGGAGCGCACGCGCCAACGCCGCCCGTGTGCGCTGCCCGCCCGAAAGACTCGAAGGCGGCAGCTCCCACTCGCTGGTCGCAAACCCCAATCCGCCCAACAGACGCTCGGTTTCGGCCTCGGCCGCATAGCCCCCGGCGGCCTGGTATTCGTTCACCAGTTCGGCGTAGTCGCAGGGTGCCTCCCGCTCCGGCATCGACAGTCGTACTCGCAGCCGCGCCAGGTCCGGCCGCGCCTCGAACACGCAATCGAACAGCGATCCGGCCCCGCCGGCGCCCTGCTGATCGGCATATGCAACCCGCAGCTCTTTTCGCCGGGCGATCGAACCGCCGTCCGGCGCCAGATCCCCGGCCAGGACGCGCAGCAGCGTCGACTTGCCCGCGCCGTTCGGCCCCACGATGGCCAGGCGGTCTCCCGCCTCGATGGAGAACGTCGCGTCGCGGAACAGCTGGATCGTAGACGGGTACCGAAATGAGAGAGCAGTGGCATTCAGTAAAGACATACACCCCTCCATGCCGCCGTGCGCGGCGATTGGTTTCAGCGGGAGGTCGTCTTTACCGTTTCATCGACGTAGGCCGAAGCCTACGAACTCATTATAAGATAGAACCTTGACCAATAAGCTCGTTCTTGAGAATCTTCGCTTCCGCCCGGTCCGCACGGTCCTGAGCGTCCTGGCCATCGGCATTGAGGTCGTCATGATCCTGACCATCGTCGGGATCAGCCGCGGCATGATCGTCGATTCGCAGCGGCGCATGCGCGGCGTCGGCGCCGACGTCCTGGTGCGTCCGCCCGGCAGTTCGCCCATCAGCCTGAGCTCCGCGCCCATACCGGAGAAGATGGTTCAATTCATCGAGCGCCAGCCGCACGTGGCCATGGCCGTGGGCGCCATCAACTATCCGGTGGGCGGCCTGACCGTGATCACCGGTGTCGACGTAGCCCAATTCACCCAACTGAGCGGGGGCTTCCACTACATCAAAGGCGGACCTCCACGGCAGCCGAACGATCTCCTGATCGACCATTACTACGCGCATCAGAACAAGCTCGAGATCGGCTCTCCGGTCCAGTTGATGAATCGCCGCTGGCGCGTGTGCGGAATCTACGAAGAGGGCAAGCTGGCGCGACTGGTGATCCCCATCGGGATTCTCCAGGACCTCACCAGCAATGCCGGCAAGCTCAGCCAGATCTTCGTGAAGGTGGACAACCCGGCTGACGTCGGCGTCGTCGTCACGCAGCTGAAGGCGAAACTCACGGGCTACCAGATCTACTCCCTGGAGGAGTTCATGTCGCTCACCTCCATGGACCACATTCCCGGTTTGGCCGAGTTCATCGGTGTGGTCATCGGCCTGTCGATCATCGTGGGCTTCCTGGTGGTGTTCCTGTCGATGTACACGGCGGTGCTCGAGCGCACGCGTGAAATCGGCATCCTGAAGGCTCTGGGCGCTTCGCCGTCCTTCATCCTGAGCATTCTGATGCGCGAGACGCTGATTCTGGCGATCGGCGGATCGCTCCTGGGCATTGGCTTGTCGTTCGTCACACGCTGGCTCATCATGACGCTGGTTCCCGGCTCGCTCTCGCAGTACATCGTTCCCGACTGGTGGCCCATCGCTGGCGCCATCGCACTGGCGGGCGCCCTGCTCGGTTCCGCCTACCCCGGCTGGCGCGCGGCCCGCCAGGACCCCATCGAGGCGCTCTCGTATGAGTAACCCCATCATCCAGGTTCGCGGTTTACGCAAGGTCTATCACGTCGGTGACGTGGACGTCGAGGCGTTGCGGGGGGTGGACCTCACGGTCGAGCGCGGAGAGTTCCTGTGCGTGGTCGGCCCGTCCGGTTCGGGCAAATCGACGCTCTTCCACATTCTCGGCGGACTGACCGGCGCGACCTCCGGCCAGGTCATCGTAGACGGCCGCGACCTGTCGAAGATCTCGGACGCCGAGCGCACCGAGATGCGCAAAAACATGGTGGGCTTCGTGTTCCAGAAGTACAACCTGCTGCCCACTCTCAGCGCCGCCGACAACATCGCCATCGCGCGCTACATCGGCGGCCGCAGCATGACCGAGGACCCGAAGTTCCGCGAGGTTCTGCACTTGCTCGGCATCGAAAACCGCCTGCAACACAAGCCTCGCGCGCTTTCGGGCGGAGAGCAGCAGCGCGTCGCCATCGCGCGCGCCATCGTGAACGATCCGGCCATCCTGCTCGCGGACGAGCCCACCGGCAACCTCGATTCGAAGAACTCGGAAGCGGTGCTGGGCGTGCTGCGCGATCTCAACGAGCGCCTGGGCCAGACGATCCTCATGATCACGCACGACTCGCACGTGGCCACTTACGGCCACCGCGTCGTTCACATGCTGGACGGCCAGATTGTGACTACTTCTTCTTAGCCAGCTCGCGAAGATACCCAACCACGGATTGAATCTGCTCGTGGCTGAGCCTCTTCTCGTAGGCCGGCATCTTGCCCTTGCCCTTGGCGATGAGGTCGGCGAGTTGCGCGTCGGTCATCTTCTGCGCCTCGGCGCCGCGCAGGTCCCCGATCTTGAAGGTCCGTCCCATGGCGGTCTGGGCGGAGCCATCTGCCCCGTGGCAACTGGCGCAATTCCTCTTGTAGATCGCCTCTCCGGTTTCCGCCTGGCCAAACAGCGCCGGGCTCAACACCATCGCTATGGATGCCACCGCGGGCAGCATGAGCTTCGTGGAAAAGATCATTGTGGGCACATCCCCTTTCCGTATCAGTATACCCGCCCGGCCGTGCTAACGTGGGACAGATTGACCAGGAAGGAACGAATGCTCGGCGCCCTGCGGCGTCAGCCGGTCGACCGGCTCCCTACGCAGTCCAATTACACGCGGGCCATGGGACGGCTGCTCTCCGCCCACTTTGGAATCGCCGAGGCGGAGCTTCCGGAGCGCCTGGGCAATCACCTGCTGCGCGTCGATATAGACCACACCCGGCGCATGAACGTGGATGGTTCGATTGAATTCGATTGGTGGGGCGCCGGATGGGACACACGCACCGAGGGCTACTGGCACGCCTTCTCGCCCTTGAAAGACTCGCTCGATCTGGATGGGTATCCCTGGCCCGATCCCGCCGATGAGGCGATCCTGGTCACCGCCGAACGGACGATCCTCCGGCACGGCGCGGACGACTTCATCGTTCCCAATCTCGGGATGTGTCTCTTCGAGCGCGCCTGGTCGCTGCGCGGATTCGACACGCTGTTGATGGACATGGTGGAACGCACCGAGTGGGTCGAGGACCTGCTGGACCGTATCACGGAGATCCAGGCGGCTCTGGCGCGGAGGTTCGTCGCGGCCGGCGTCGGCGGCGGATACTTCGGAGACGACTACGGCGCGCAGCGCGCCATGCTGTTCTCGCCTCGGCTGTGGCGCAGGCTCATGAAGCCGCGGCTGGCGAGGCTGTTTGCGGTCTTCCTGGACGCGGGGCTGCCGGTCATCCTGCACTCGGACGGCGACATCCGGGCGATCCTGCCGGACCTGGTCGAGATGGGGCTGACGACGCTCAACCCGGTGCAGCCAGAGGTGCTCGACCACGCCTGGCTTCACAAGGAGTACGGAACCAAGCTGAGTTTCTACGGCGGCGTCTCGACGCAGGGGGTGCTGCCGGGCGGTACCGTGGACGAAGTGCGCGCCGCGGCGCTGGCCTGCGTGCACGCTCTGGCGCCGGAAGGGACGGGGCTCGTGGCCGGGGCTTCGCACCGCATGCAGTCCGACATTCCGGCCCGCAATGTGGAGGCAATGCTCGATGCATTCAAGTGATGGGGCGCGCAGAGAGAGCGTGGCGGCACGGTTCCGCGAGAAGTTCGCTGGCGAGCCCGAACTGTGGGCGCGCGCACCGGGGCGCGTGGACCTCATGGGCAGCCACACGGACTACAACCTGGGCTTCGTCCTGACGCTGCCGATCAGCCGCGACACATGGATCGCCGCGCGGCGCAGGGACGACGGCGTCGTGCGGATTCACTCGATGAACCTGGACGCGACGGACGAGTTCCGGCTGGACTCGATCGCTCCGGTCGCCGGCTCCCGGTGGTGCAATTATGTGCGGGGCGTCGCCGCGATCCTCCAGAACGAGGGCTTCGCGCTCAGCGGCTGCGACGCCGTGATCCAGAGTACGGTGCCGCTCGAAAGCGGGTTGAGCTCTTCGGCCGCGATCGAGTGCGCGCTGGCCACCGTGTTCGAGGCACTGGGCGGATGGAGCGTGACGCCGCAACAGAAGGCGCTGCTGTGCCAGAAGGCCGAGAACGAGTTCGTGGGGATGAAGTGCGGGATTCTGGATCAGTACTCGTCGTGCCTGGGGCGCGAGGGATGCGCGCTGCTGCTGGACTGCCGCGACCTTTCGACGCGCACGGTCGAAATTGCCAACGGCATTCGAGTGGTGATCTGCAATACGATGAGCCAGCGCAGGCTGACGGGCGGCGAATACCTGCAGCGTAGATCCGAGTGCGAGCAGGGCGCGGCGCTGTTGGGCGTGAGCGCTTTGCGGGAGCTGACGCCGGAGGCGCTGGCGGCGCGGCGGCACGAGCTTCCGGAGCAGGTGGCGAAGCG
>CAZBQQ010000005.1:0-48230 GCA_964493965.1 uncultured Solibacteraceae bacterium | reverse complement strand
CGCCGGAGGCGCTGGCGGCGCGGCGGCACGAGCTTCCGGAGCAGGTGGCGAAGCGGTGTGAGTTCATCGTCGCCGAGAGCGCGCGCGCCGAAGCGCTGGCTGTCGCCCTCGAAGCGGGTGACCGGGCCGCCGTGGCCCAACTCTGCGCGGCGTCGTTTGCAGGGGCGAGGGACCTCTACGAGATCTGCGCGCCGGCCATGTCGTCCATGATGGAGGCGATGCTCTCCGCTCCCGGTGTGATCGGCGCACGGCAGGCGGGAGCGGGATTCGGAGGGTGCATGGTCGCGCTCGTCGATGCCGCAGAGACGGATGCGTTCCGCGCTGCCGTTCTGGAGGCGTATCACCGCGCGACCGGGGTGCAGGCCGAAGTCTACACGGTTGAGGCCGCGCAGGGAGCCGAAGTAATGCCATGAGCCTGCCGGATCTTGCCTCCGGCTACGAGGTCTCCACGGAGCAGGCCGCCACGTTCCGGCGCAACGGCCATATCCTGCTCGCGGGTGTGGCCTCCGCGGAAGAAGTGGCCGCTTTCCGCGGCGTGATCCTCGCGGCGCGCGAGAAGTTCGGCGCGGAGAGAACGCCGATCGAGAGCCGCGACACGTACGGCAAGGCATTCCTGAAGGGCATGCATCTGTGGCCCAAGGACGAGGGCGTCCGGCGCTTCGTCCTGGCGCGCCGGTTTGGCCAGATCGCGGCGGACCTGCTTGGCGTGGAGGGCGTCCGCGTGTATCATGACCAGGCTCTGCTCAAGGAGCCGGGCGGTGGAATCACGCCGTGGCACCAGGACCAGCACTACTGGCCACTCGACACGGACAACACGATCACGATGTGGATGCCGCTGGTGGATGCGACCCCCGAGATGGGCACCATGCGGTTCGCCTCGGGATCGCACCTAGACGGGTATCTCGGCGACATGCCGATCGGCGATGCCTCGGAGCGGAAGTTCGAGGAGTACATCCGCAGCCGCGGCTATCGCATCGCGCCCGGGGCCGCGATGAAGGCCGGCGATGCCACCTTCCATTGCGGCTGGACTCTGCATGGCGCCGGCGCGAACGCCACGGATCGCGTGCGCGAAGTGATGACGGTGATCTGGTACGCCGATGGCGCCCGCGTAACCCAGCCCGACAACGCCAGCCGCGAGCGCGATCTCGAGCGCTGGCTGCCGGGCCTCAAGGCGGGAGATCTTGCGGCAACCGAACTCAACCCATTAGTGTTCCTGCGGAGGGTATAGTGGATCGACGAACTTTGCTGAAACTGGGCGGCGTCCTGATGGCGCCCATCGAAGTGCCTATCGCGGCGGGCCAGCCGCCCGCGGCCCCGGCCGCGTGGACCGCGCGGTGGATCTGGTATCCGGGCCAACTCGCGGCGCATCTGCACACCAAGGTTTCGCGCGCCGCCTTCGAGCGCGTGGCGAACATCGGCTATCCGGGCTTCTACCAGCGGCCCTCGTACGAGGCGTGGTTCCGCCGCCGTGTCACGCTGGCAGGTGAAACGCCGGTCCGATGGGCGACGCCCCTGGGCCGCACGCGCGTGCGCGTCAACGGACGCGAGGGCGACATCACGGTGACGCACGGCACGTTTCCCGCGGGCGAGGTGGAGATCCTGGCGATTCAGGACTTCATGCTGTCGCTGCCTTGCTTCCTGCTCGAAGGCGAAGGCGCGGCAACCGGCGAGGGATGGGAAGCGAGCCTGGACGGCGAACACTGGGTTCCGGCGGAAGTCGGCGAGCGCCCCGGCGTGCCCGGCACCTTCCCGGACCAGGACATCGACGGCCACCAAACGCTTTTGCCGCGCCAGGTCACGCGCATGGCCAACGCGGTTGAGAAGGGCGGCGGATACGAGATCGGGAAGGACGGTGAGGTGCTGATCGATTTCCACGAGATCGAGCTGGGAACGATTGCGTTCACCGCGGCGGGTTCGGGCGAGCTGCGCGTCAGCGTGGGCGAATCTATCGAGGAAGCCACCGAAACGGACGAGACGAAATTCGAGCAGTTGCCGCTCGCCCCGATAAGCCTGCAGTCCTCTCGGCGGCAGTTTGAGCTGCCGGAGCGAGCCATTCGTTTCGTACGCTTCCGCGCCACCGAGCCGTGCCGGCTCGAAGCGGTCAGCGTGAACGCGCGGATCTATCCGGTCGAACAGCTCGGATCGTTCGAGTCGAGCGACCCGCGGCTCAACGAGATCTTCCAGGTGGGCGCCGCCACGCTTCACACCTGCATGCACGACGCCACCATTCTGGACGCCATCAAACGCGACGCGTTGGTCTGGTTGTTCGATCAGAACATCGATTTCGACGCCACCGATTGCCTCTTCTTCGACGCGGCCGTGGTGCGCAACACGCTGCTCACCCAGACGCCTCCGGTTGACGCCGGCCTGGACCGCATCGGGATGTTCGAACTGCTGATGTACTATGTCATCGGCTTCGGGCAGGACTATCTCGCGCGCGGAGACATTGCATTTTCCAGCATCTACCGCGCGAATGTCATTCAGGTGCTCGATCTTTTCATGCGACTGCAGGACGAGCGGGGGTTCATTTCCGCGCGTGCCTTCTCGCCTAAGAAATCCAGCTCGGCCGGTCCGCAGGTGGAGGGCGTGGACTACCTGGGCGAATACTACCCGGATTGGGCCGGCAAGTCCGATCACGGCGAGAAGCGTCCCACCGATCTCGATTGCGCGGGCACGCCAACGTATGCGCAGATGCTCATCCTGCATTGCTTCGAGACCGGCGCACAGCTGGCGCGCGGGTGGGGCGACGCGGCACTGGCGGAACGCTATGCGGCCCAGGCGGCACGGCTGCGGTCGAACATCGTGCGCGTCTTCTGGGACGACTCGCGCGGAGCCTTTATCAACGGCTTCGATCGATCGGGAGGGCGCGACAAGCGCTTCTCCCCATACGCGCAGACCTGGGGAATCCTGCTCGGCCTGGTGCCGGATGGCAAAACCGCCGGCATCTTCGGCGCCGTGTATGACGACCCGCGCAGCTCCTCGCGGAACATCAGCATGCAGGCCTACTACCAGCTCAGGGCATACACGGCGGCCGGACGTTTTCCCAAGGCTCTCGACTTCCTGAAGAAGTACTGGGGCTGGATGCTCGACAACGGGTTCACGCGCTTCATCGAGGACATACGCATCGATGACGGGCCGCGCGAGCGGCTCATGTTCTACGGACGCCGCTACGGGCTGAGCCTGAACCACGGCTGGACCGGAGCCACTCCCGTGTCCGTCTTGATGCGTGGCACGCTGGGTCTGCGCATCGTGGAGCCTGGCTATCGCGTGTGCGAACTGCGGCCGAACTGGAAGAGCTTCGACTGGGTCAAGGTCAGCATCCCCACGCCCCATGGCAAGCTCTCGCTCAATTACAGTCGCGCGAAAGGAGCGGAACTGCAAGTGCCCGAAGGCGTCGGCATCCGCTTCATCGACGAACACGGAGGCGTGAAAGAGATCTCGACGGCCGGCGTTCACACACTGTAGGTCGGCGCATGGTAGACTCCGTCGCATGGGCACTGTCCGTCAGCGTATGTGGGTCTTGGCCGTGGTGTTGTGTTGCGTGATCGCGGGGCCGTCGGCGGGACAGATGACGAGAAATCCGCCGCCGGACAAGGTGCCAGATGACTTCCCGAAGGACTGCCCCATCATCCCCAAGGCGGTCATCAGGGACTACCTGCCGGCAATGAAGAACCGGGTCAAGATCGGGAACATCCTGGTGCTCGAGACGCCGTTGACGCAAGATGAAATCATCGCGTTCTACAGGAAGGAACTGCCGGCCGCCGGCTATACGGTTCTCAAGCACCCCAAGAACGTAAACGACCTACTGGAGGCCAGCAAGGGCAAGGTGCGCCTCGTGCTGGGCGTCGTGGCGGCGCACCAGGGAGCGAACCCCAGCACCACTTACCGCGTCGCCGCGGTGAACGGGAAGTATTAGCGGGTCCGCGCCTAAGCCGGCTGGCGGCCGTGATAGATGTCGTGCAGCCGGAGCAACCCCAGACACTTGCGCGTCGCCGGTTCCACCACGGGTAGAACGTAGATCTGCGACGGCCGGTCCTCCATCAACTGCAGCGCTTCATGCAGGCGCGCGCCGGGACCGATCAAGGTCGGCGTCGGAGTCATGATCTGGGCCGCGCACAACGGCCGGATGTCGTCGTACTTCTCCAGGGCGCGGCGGAGGTCGCCGTCGGTGATCAGCCCCGCCAGGCGCCCTTCCTCGTCGATCACGCAGGCCGCGCCCAGCGGATGCTGCGTCATGGCGATGACCACCGAACGCAGCGAGTCGCCCGGGGTGGCGAAAGCCGTGTCGGCGGCGCCGTGCATCACTTCGCCCACCGCTAGTTCGAGATTGCGGCCCAATTGGCCGGCCGGGTGATAGACCGCGAAGTCCTCCGGCGTGAAACGGCGGGCCTGCATGACGGATACGGCCAGCGCGTCGCCGATGGCGAGAGCCACGGCGGAGCTCGAAGTGGGCGCCAGGTTGTGAGCGTCGGCCTCGGCGCGGACGGAGGCATCGAGGACGATATCCACGGCGGAGGCCAGAGGCGAAGCGGTGTTCCCCAGGATTCCGATGAGCGGCGAGCGAAAGTCACGCAGGACGCCGACCAGCCGCAGGAGTTCGGCGGTCGCTCCGCTCTTCGAGATCATGATGGTGGGATCTTCGGGCGCGTAAACGCCCAGGTCGCCATGAACCGCTTCGGCCGGATGCAGGAAGACCGCCGGCGTCCCGGTGCTCGAGAGCGTCGCGACCAGCTTCTGCGCCACGCGGCCGGACTTACCGATGCCGGTGACGACGACCTTGCCGGGGTGACGGAGGATCAGCTCGACGGCGCGAGAGAAGTGCTCGTCGAGCCGGCGGGCGGCGATGGCGATCGCTTCCGCCTCGGCCTCCATCGCGGCGCGGCCGCAGGCCACAAAGTCGGGATCGGGCACAGGCATCTCCTTAATCTAGCGCAGGAGTCAGGAGACAGGAGTCAGGAGTCAGGAGGATCGGCCGGGGCGGGGCGGACTGTGGACCAGCAGGAAAGCGGCGCAGGCCAGGGTCGCCATCGCAGCGCCATACAGGAAGGGGGCGGCGGGGCTCACCCTTTGCCATAGGAGGCCGGCGATTACGCTGGCGGGGAGCGCGGCCAGGCCTGTCACCATGGCGTAGACGCCCAGAGCCGTGCCACGAAGTTCCGGCGAGACCAGGTCCACTACCAGCGCTCGCGAAGTTCCGTCCGTCAGGCCTTGGTAGAGCCCGTACACCGCGAACAGCAGCCACAGCCAGCCCGGCCCGCGTACCAGGCCAAAGCCCGCGTAGACGAGCGCGAAGACCGCCAGGCCCGCCATCATGACGCGCTTGCGGCCGATGCGGTCCGAGAGCGCGCCGGCTGGATACGACGCGGCAGAGTAGACGGCGTTGTAGACCGCAAATAGCAGCACCACCGCGCCTGTTCCGATGCCGAGCTGCTGCGCGCGGAGGATCAGAAACATGTCCGAAGAATTGCCCAGAGTGAAGAGCAGCATGACGGCGAGAAGGCGGCGGAAGGTGGTTGGGGTCCCGCGCAGGCGCAGGCCGGGCGGCGCGGCGTTCGGCGACGGACCGCGGCCGGTTTCGCGCACCGCGGTCAGAATCGCCACGCCCACCGCCGCTGGGACGAACGCCGCCACGAACAACGTCCTCAGGTTCTGATGGAAGAGGGGCAGAAGCGCGAGCGCCAGAAGCGGGCCGATGACCGCGCCTATCTGGTCTGTGGCGCGGTGGAATCCGAAGGCGCGCCCGCGCAGGTTTGCGGGGCTCGAATCGCCGATCAGAGCGTCGCGCGGCGATCCGCGGACACCTTTTCCGAAGCGATCGAGAAGGCGGGCCGCCAGCACCAGCGGCCATCCCGATGCCAGCGCCAGCAGCGGCTTGGCGATCGCGGCCAGACCGTAGCCGGCCAGCACCAGCGGACGCCTGCGCCCGATCCGGTCCGAGAGCCATCCCGAGACGCCCTTGAGCGCGCTCGCGGTTGCCTCAGCCAAGCCCTCGATGAGGCCCACGACCGCGACCGGCGCGCCCAGCACCGTCGTGAGAAAGAGGGGGACGAGCGGGTAGATCATCTCGCTAGAAGCGTCCGTGGCCAGGCTGACCAGACCGAGGATGAAGACGTTCCGCGAGACGCCGGGGACGGGCGAGGGCTCAACGGCGGGGTCGGGGCTCACTACTACAATGCTAGCCCGACGCGGTCCCGGAGAGGGGGATCTTCAAACAAGCTCAATCCGAAGTTCCCGACCCAGAGCCACAGCCGCTTTGCGGAGCGTGCTGAGCGTGACCGCATCGTATTCGGGATCGAGCAGGCGATCCAGGGCGGCGCGACTCGTGCGCATCCTTCGCGCCATCTCCGCCTTGGAAACCTGCTTCTCCTTCATGGCAGCTTCGACCTGCCGGGCGAGGACGCGCTTGATGGCAGTCGCGGCGACTTCCTCATAGATGCCCTCCTCGCGGAGCCAGCTATCGAAGGACGATCCGACGTTCTTCTTTGTCACGTTTCCCCGCCTGTCTTGCGCTTGAGCGCCAGTTCTATGTCGCGTTGCGGCGTCTTCCGGCTCTTCTTGACAAAGCCGTGCAGCAGAACCATGCGCTGGTGCTCCACACAGAAGATGACCCGGGCGATTCGGCCCTGGCGCAGACTGCTGCGGACTTCCCACAGTTCGCGCCCGAGCGACCGAACCAGTGGGATGCCAATCGGCCACGAGAACTCGACCTCCTTGATGTCTTCGCCGATCACCTTCCGGTCCTCTGGTCCAAGACTCTTCAGCCACTCGCGCACGGGCTCACGTCCGGTCTCGGACCGGTAGAAGTACGCCGGTAGGCGCTTCATACCGTCGCTCTCAGGGCATAGTACCATTTTTGATACCGGCTGTCGATGCCCGATTCAAACCACCGCTGCGGCGGCGGTTTCGTCGGCTGTGCGCCGCGGGGTGCGGATCTCTACGGGCGGTTTGCGGGCGGGCGCCGCGATCGCCAATACTGGCACGAAGCGCGTCACTCGTTCGCCGCAGGGGCAGGCGCAGCGTTCGATCGCTCCCACCCAGCCCGTTCTCAGGCGGAGGATCGGGTAACGAACCGCCACCAGCGAAGTGACCACCAGCTCGCCGTACCAAGCCTCGAAGATCGCCGAGTCGGTCTCGAGGTGGAATCCCAAATGGGCCTCGCACTCGGCCCCGAGCAGTTCGCCTTCCGAGCCGGTCAGTTCCTCAAACAGCGGAAGCTCGAAGGCACGCCAGAGAGAGTCACGGGCAGAGTCGGAGGCCAGCCTTTCGCCGAGCGGCGTTCGAATGGTCAGACGGCGGGCGCTCGTGGGCGGCGCGGTTTTCTTCGTCGCGACACGAGCCGCCAGACGCAACAGTTCCTCGAGAGAACCGCAAATTGCCCGGGGCGCTTCGGGCACGGTCCGCGGTTTGGCCGCAGTGCCGGCAGGGTTGCGGAACTGGTCCTTGTTTTCTAGATACGCGTGAATGCCGATGGGCGAGAGTTGGGCGAAAGATCCCGCCTGGGCGATCGCAGGTCCATAGACGGACGTGCGCAGTGCCGCCGCCAGGACGGCAGAGAGCTTGGCGGACGATTTGTTGGCGTCCGGCGCTTCGCCGGGCCCATAGCCGAACTTGGGCTGCATGGTTTGCCAGTGATTGAGTGGGCCGGACGGGGCGGTTGTCTCAGACAAAGTGGTCCGCTCACTCACGTTCGCGGTTCGGTGCTGGGGGGCGGGTCGGCGGCGGGCGGCGGCGCGGCCGGGGCCGCAGGGGCCGAGGGCGACGCATCGGGCGGGTCCACGGCGGCCGCGGGTTGAGGCGCGGGGGCGGGGATCTGGGGCGGCTGGTATTCGATGACCGCCAGCGTCACGTCGTCGGCGGCGGCTCCGCCGTCGGTGAACTCATGCAGCACTCGCAGGATGGCGGCCAGCAATTCCTGGCAGGTCGCGCCGGCGTTCGGGGCGAGGGTGGCGCGGAGCCGCCTGAGGCCGAAGGTCGCGTGCTGGCCGTTTTCCGAATCGAGGACGCCGTCGGTGTAGAGCACCAGCTTGTCGCCGGGCACGAGGCGCGATTCCATCACCGTGTACACTGCTTCGGGGAACATTCCGAGCGGCGTGCCGTTGGCGGAGAGGTGCTTCAGTTTCCCGTCCGCACCGAGCACCAGGACCGGAGGGTGGCCGGCGTTGATCCAGCGCAGAGCGCCGTCGGCCTCGAGGGTGCAGTAGAACGCGGTGGCGTACTGCTCGCCGGCGGTCCGCTCGAGAAGGTAACGATTCACGCGCGTCACCATGTCCTCGATGGTCAGGCGAGTGTATGGCGACGCCACGAACATTCCCTGCAGGAGCGACGCCAGCAGCGCGGCGCCGACGCCCTTTCCCGAGACGTCGGCGATCATGGCCGCCCAACAGGTCTCGCTCACGGGCCGGATATCGACGTAGTCGCCGCCCACCTGCAACGAGGGAATGCTGGTGGCGGCGGCCCGGAACCAGCCCTGCCCGGGCAGCTCGCGCGGCAGCAGGCTCTGCTGGATCTGGCGGGCGATGCGAAGCTCTTCCTCCAGGCGCTTGCGTGCCCATTGCTGCTCGAGCAGGCGCGCATTCTCGAGCACGGTGGAGGCCTCGAGCGCGAGCGTGGTGAGCAGCTCGCGGCCGCCGGAGGAGAGATCCGCGTTGCGCACGCGCGAGTCCATGTACAGCACGCCCGCCGTGTCTTCAGGGTTGGTGGTGGACACCGTTTCGCCGACCGTTCCGGTCATCAACCGCACCAGCGGCACGCACACCACGCTGCGCAGCTCCAGGGCGTAGATGGTGAGTTCGCCGCTTTCGGAGGCTTCGGCGGAGGGATCGAAGTTCATCGAGAGGAAGTCTTTGCGCTGGTCGAGCGCGCGCAGAAGCAGGCGCGTGGGGACGCGCAGGTCGGCGAGGGCCAGCGGGCCGGCCTTCGAGCGCGCCACGCGGACCTCGAGATCGCCGCCCTTTCGCAGCAGCAGGAACCCTCGCTCGCAAGAGGTGATGGCCAGCGCCGCCTCCACCACGGCCGCCAGGACTTCATCGGTGGAGAGCGACGTTTCCAAAGCGCGGGCGGCCTCCAGGGTGGCGCGCAGCTTGGAGAGGCCCGGTGAGACGGAAGGCTGCGCGACCTCCACGACGGCGGCTGCGGGCACGGCCTTTTCGACGCCGAAGGTGAGCTGGTAGGAATCGGGGAATCCAAACTCGATGCGATCGCCGCTGCGCAGTTTCGAGCGGGTCACGCGCGTGCCGTTGACGAAGACGCCGTAGGTGCTGGCCAGGTCCTCGACCAGGTAGGCGCCGCCATCGGAAACGATCTGGGCGTGCTGGCGCGAGGCGCGGCTGTCGCGGAGAACCAGCTCGTTGTCGCCATGGCGGCCGATGCGGAACGGCAGGTGGCCGATGGGGACGCGCTCCTTGCTCCCGGACGGATTCTTCACCGTCAGTGCCGCCGGGGCCAGGCCGTCGTGGCGGGGCTCGCTCATGTGGCGCTCCGGGTCCGCTTGCTTACGCGCGCGGTTCGGTGCTGGCTTCGCACTAGCGGCCTTTCTTGACGGCCGGGACGGCGGGCGCGAGCGGCGCGGCGGCGGCCCGTTCCATTTCCTGCGCGCGCAGCCTCTGGCAGGTGGCGCAGTAGCCGCCCACTTCCGTGCGGGCTACCAGAATCTGAAATCCCAAGTGCGTTTCGATCTGCTTGCGGAGCCGGCGCAGGGGCTCCCCGTAGAACTCCTCGATCTTTCCGCAGCCCAGGCAGACGATGTGCGCGTGCTCCTGCTTGGACCGCGTCTCGTAATAGTGCTGGTCGCCCTCGACGTGCATCAGGTCCAGCTCGTCGACGAGTTGGCCCTGCTTGAGCATTTTGAGCGTACGGTACACGGTGACGCGGTTGAGCTTGGGGTCCTGCTGCTTGGCGAGCTCGTAGAGCTGGTCGGCGTCCAGGTGGCGGCCCGAGCGATCGATCAGGTCGAGCAGGATGCGGCGCTGCCGCGTCACGCGAATGCCGCGCGTCTTCAGCGAACCTTGAATGCCATCCGCGGGCATAATTCCGTCGATCCGTTTCCTGGCGGCGGCGGGTCGGTCCGCGGCCGCTGTTGCCACGATAACATGGGACCGGATGGGTATGTTCCGCAAAGTTCTGGTGGCCAACCGGGGGGAGATCGCGGTGCGGGTCATCCGCGGCCTGCGCGAGCTGGGGATACCGAGCGTCGCCGTCTTCTCGGACGCCGACCGCGAGGCGCTCCATGTCCGCATGGCCGACGAGGCAGTGCGCATCGGCCCACCGCCCTCTTCCGAGAGCTATCTGCGCATTGACCGGATCCTTGATGCGGCCCGCGCACACGGCGCCGAGGCGATTCACCCGGGCTACGGTTTTCTGAGCGAAAACGCCGAGTTCGCCGGTGCGTGCGAGCAGGCCGGTATCGCGTTCGTGGGTCCCTCGGCCGCCGCGATCCGCGCGCTGGGGTCGAAGACAACCGCGCGCCGGGTAGCGCTTTCGGCCGGCGTCCCGGTGGTGCCGGGCACGGAGCGGCCGCTCACGGGCGTCGAGGAAGCGGTCGAGGTAGCGGCCGGATTCGGGTACCCGGTGTTCCTCAAAGCAGCCGATGGCGGGGGTGGCAAGGGCCTGCGGCGCGTGGATAGTGAAGGCGGCATGGCCGCGGCCTGGCGCGAAGCGGTGAGCGAATCCGAGCGCTCGTTCCGCAGCGCCGAGGTCTACATCGAGAAGCTCATCGAGCGGCCGCGGCACATCGAGATCCAAGTTCTGGCGGATGGACACGGCAACGCGGTACACCTGGGCGAGCGCGAATGCTCGATACAGCGCCGCCACCAGAAAGTCATCGAAGAGTGCCCTTCGCCGCTGGTCGAGACCCGGCCCGGAATGCGCGATGCGATGGGCGAGGCGGCTCTCAAAGTGGTGCGCGCGGCGGGTTACACCAACGCCGGCACGGTCGAGTTCCTGGTGGATCGCGAGGGCCGGTTCTACTTCCTCGAGATGAACACGCGGCTGCAGGTGGAGCACCCGATCACGGAACTGGTCACCGGGCTCGACCTGGTTCACTGGCAACTGCGGGTGGCGGCGGGCGAGCCTCTCGGCTTTCGCCAGCAGGACGTGCGCTGGAACGGCCACGCGATCGAGTGCCGCGTCTACGCGGAAGATCCGTACAACAACTTCTACCCGTCGCCGGGGCGGATCACGCAGCTGGGCAGGCCCGCCGGACCCGGCGTGCGCATCGACTCGGGCGCGTACCTTGGCTGGACGGTGCCGCTCGAATACGACCCGATGGTGGCCAAGCTGGCGGTGTGGGCCGGAAGCCGCGCCGAGGCGATCCGGCGCATGCTGCGCGCGCTCGACGAATACACTCTGGACGGCATCAAGACCACTCTCGGCTTCTACCGCCAGGTCTTTGCCAGCGAGGCCTACCAGAACGCCGAGCTGCACACGGGATTCATCGAGGAGTTCTTCGAGCGCAACGGGGCGCCGCACACGGCCGCTGATCCGGATGCCGAGTTCGCCGCGGCGCTGGTTGCCGCTGTCCACTCGCTGACGCACCGAGGCGCAACTCATTCGACGGAACAGGCGGCCAGCCGGTGGCGGTCCGCGGGGCGCGAGGATCTGCTGCGATGACGCTCACCGTGATGGTGGATGGCCGCGCGGTTCCGCTCGATCTGGAGCGGCGGGGGGACCGGTGGACGGCCGTGAACCGGGAGGCATCGATTCTCGAGGCCGAGCCCGGAGTGTACTCGGTGCTCCTGGACGGCCGCAGCTTCGAGGCGCGCATTGAGCGCACGGAGGAAGCCTGGGCGGTCACGATCGGCGGGCGGCGCTTCGAGATCGACGTGGTAGACCCGCGCCGGCCGAGCCGCCGGGTCCGCGGTCCGGGCCAGGAAGGGCGGCAGCGGGTGACCGCGCCCATGCCCGGCCGGGTGGTGCGCGTGCTGGTGGCCCAGGGCGATGCGGTCGAAGCGGGGCAAGGCATCGCTGTGATCGAAGCCATGAAAATGCAGAACGAGCTGAAGGCGCCGAAGGCCGGCCGGGTGGCGGCGCTGTCGATACGCGAGGGCGCGACGGTGGCGGCGGGCGAAGTGCTGGCGGAGGTGGAATAAGGCGCTCGTCGCTCGTCGCCCGTCGCCTGTCGAAAGACCCGCTGGCTCCGTATGCTCCGCTGTCGGGATTCTTCCAGGTGCGAAGCCGGGAAAGCCCGATGGGAACGACGAGCGACGGGCCACGGGCGACGAGCGGCGTGCGCCCAGCGCGCGCTAACATTGGAGATTCCGGGAACACACAGGGGTCCGGCCCCGTATTCATACGCTTGAGGGCCTCGAGGAAGGCCGATCACCAGGAGTCTATTCGAAAATGGGACGCTTAAAATCCGCAGTCGCTGTTCTTTGCTCTGTCCTGATGCTGGTGCCGATGGCGCAAGCCCAGCAGATTCAGTATGTTCAGAACCCGGGGGGCGGCTTCCTCTCGGGCTTCACGCGGATGTATGAGCCGAAGAATGTGCTGCCGATCGACGTGTCCAACTCGGGCCGGATCGAATCGCTGCTGCGCGCCGGCAACATCTACCTATCGCTCCAGGACGCCATCGCTCTGGCGCTGGAGAACAATCTGGACATCCATATTCAGCGCTACGGCAAGTCCGAGGCCGAGGCCAATCTGCTGCGCGCCAAAGCCGGAGGCTTGCTGCGCGGCCTGCCCAACCAGGTTCAGACTGCCACCACCGCCGCACTCTCGCAGATCACCGGCGGCGGCGCCTTCGGTACGGCGGGAAACAGCGGCGGGACGGGCAGCGCCAGCGCGGGCGGAACGATCATCACCGCGACCGGAACGGCCATCCCCAACCTCGATCCCTCGGCCTACATGGTGGGATATTGGGCTCACAGTTCCAACCCGCAGACCAACGCCTTCACCACCGGCACGACGAACCTGGTCCTCCGCAATGACGTCTATGCCACCGGATTCCAGGAGGGCTTCCTTACGGGTACGAACGTGAACGTCAACTGGCAGCAGAGCACCACCAAGGCCAACGCAACCACGATCGACTTCAACCCTTCCACCAGTGGAAGTCTCAACCTGCAAGTGACGCAACACCTGCTGCAGGGATTCGGCCTGGCAGTCAATAACCGAAATATCCGGATCGCCAAGAACAACATGAAGGCGAACGACCTGCTCTTCAAACAGCAGGTGATGACGACGGTCTCGCAGATTGTCGCGGCCTACTGGGATCTGGTCAGCTTCAACGAAAACGTCAAGGTGAAACAGCAGGCCCTGGAGCTCTCCCAGCGGCTTTACTCGGACAACAAGAAGCAGGTCGAGATCGGCACGCTGGCGCCCATCGAGATCGTGCGCGCCGAGGCGGAGGTGGCCTCGCGCCAGCAGGATCTGGTGAACGCGCAGACGCAGGTGCTGCAGCAGGAGACGGCGCTGAAGAACGCTCTCAGCAGGAACGGGCTGATGAGCCCCTCTGTGGCCGAGGCGCACATCATCCCCACCGACGTCATCTCGGTGCCGGACACCGAGCCCGTGGTTCCCGTGCAGGACCTCATCTCCAAGGCTCTTGCCAACCGCCCCGAGGTGCCGCAGTCGAAGCTCAACATCGAGAGCACCCGAATCGGGCTGAAGGGCGACCGCAGCCAGATGTTGCCTGCCCTCGACCTCATTGGCAATTTGACCAATAACGGCCTGGCAGGTCAGGTTAACCCGCTCAATCCCTCCTACGGGCCCAACTGCGGGACCTCCTCATTTGGCTGTGCGACCCCGATTCAGTATTACGTTGGTGGGGCCGGCACTGCGCTCAGACAGGAATTCGCGCGGAACTTTCCGAGCTACTCTTTGCAGGCTCAGCTCAGCATTCCCCTGCGCAACCGATCCGCCCAGGCGGACTACATCCTGGACGCCCTCACGCTGAGGACGCAGGAACTCCAGCACCAGCGCCTGGTCAACAGCATCGGCGTGGACGTGCGCAACGCGCTGATCGCGGTGCAGCAGGCCGGCGCCTCGTACCACGCCGCCGTTCAGGCACGCGTGCTGCAGGAACAGACGCTGGACGCGGAGAACAAGAAGTACACGCTGGGCGCCTCCACGATTTTCCTGGTCATCCAGGCCCAGCGCGATCTGGCGCAGGCGCGGTCCAACGAAGTGACGGCCATCAGCGCCTATGCCAAGTCCAAGGTGCAGCTCGATAACTCTCTGGGCACGGTGTTCGACACCTATCAGATCTCGGTCGATGAGGCCGTGAACGGCCGCGTGTCCCGTGGGCCCAGCCCGTTGCCGCCGGCGAAATAATGAGATCTATTATCGGGGCGGTCGCCTTTGTGGCGCTCGTCCCCTGTCTCGTTGCCGCCCAGGACTCGCCGAAGTTTCGGGCGTGCAACGCGAAGGCGGTGGCACAGCCGGAGTTGAACGCTTGCGCCGCGGACGAGGCCAAGCGAGTCGACGCGGAGCTGAACCGGATCTATCGCGAGCTGCTGTCGAAGAACACGGACGACGCGGCCGCGGCTGAGAAGATCAAGAAAGCGCAGAGGGCCTGGGTGGCCTTTCGCGACGCCTACATCGAGGCGATGTTCCCCGCCGACGATAAGCAGGCCGAGTACGGGTCCATGTACCAGATGGAAGTGGACCAGGCCCTCGCCACGCTGACGCGCCGCCAGATTGACGCGCTGAAAGACCTGATCCGCGGCCAATGACTCCCGTACCCGCCGAATCCCGGCTCGAGATCGGCCTGCTGCTCTATCCCAAGCTGACCCAGCTTGACCTCACCGGCCCGCTCGAGGTCTTCTGGCGGATGTCCAATACCGGGGTCCACCTGTTGTGGAAGACCAGGGATCCGGTCTCGAGCGACCGCGGCCTCACCCTGTGCCCCACCATGACCCTGGCGGAATGCCCCGCCCTGGACGTGGTCGTGGTGCCGGGCGGCGCAGGCCAAGTGGCGCTGATGGACGACGCTGACGTCCTGGGCTTTCTGGTGAAGCAGGCCGCCACCGCGCGCTACGTCGCGTCGGTCTGCACGGGCTCTCTGGTGCTCGGAGCGGCCGGATTGCTGAAGGGCCGCCGCGCCACGTGCCATTGGATGGCGCTCGATCAATTGGCGATGCTGGGCGCGATGCCGGTGGCGGAGCGCGTCGTCATCGACGGGCCGATCGTCACCGGGGGCGGAGTCACCGCCGGGATCGACTTCGGTCTCACGCTCGTCGCGAACCTTCGTGGAATCGCGGAGGCCGAGCGAATCGAGCTCGAGATCGAATATAGTCCCCAGCCGCCATTCCACACTGGCTCGCCCGAGTCAGCAGGGCCGGAACGGGTGGCTGCCGTCCGGAAGCGCTACGGGCCGTTCCTGGAGGCGCGGCGCGAAGCCACGCTGCGGGCCAAGGCCAGGCTCGAGGGGCTACCTCCACGCTGATTCTGCGCTTCGCGCCCCCCTTTTTGCATGGCAGAATGGCAAAGGGTGCAATTCTGGCGTGACCGCCCCTGGGCGCCCGTAGCAGAGGCTTCGGTTTTCCATTCAGTTTGTGTGATTTGCCGCTTTGGACCGGAGATTGCTTAGCTTTCATGCGTGATGTCACCGAAGCAGAGGCTCAGGGAACCGTGCTTTAGACCCCGGTTATCCCACCAAGACGCATCAGCATCACGGAGTCAGCGCAGAGTCCCGCCTGGCAACCCCGCACCCACGTCTCTGGGCCTTTAGCCTTTTGAGGAGAGCCACGCGCCCCGCAACCGCGCAAGGCGCGTGTCTCCCCGAGAGGTTTCCACTGACCTCCTCGCGTTCCATCCCGGGACGGCCCCCGCTTTGCTATATTCAGAGCAACTGGGCGAGCGGTTCATCGCCAGGTTCTTAATCACAACAACAGCAACACAACGCAAGGAGGGACTACGTGAGTTCAACCAAGCACTCTGGTTTCTCGCGGCGCGGCTTCATGCGCGGAGTTGGGTTAGGCGGCGCGGTGGGGACGGGCCTGCTGGAAGGCGCTGCCGAAGCCCAGCAGACCGCAACCAAGTTGGCCGGGCCCGGGGCCGTTCCCATCACGCTCCAGGTCAACGGGAAGCCGTACCAGCTCACGGTCGAGCCGCGCGTGACGCTGCTCGACGTTCTGCGCGACCACCTGGACCTGACCGGCGCCAAGAAGGTCTGCGACCGCGGCGCCTGCGGTTCCTGCACCGTGATGGTGGCGGGCAAGGCGGTCTATAGCTGCAACGTGCTCGCGATCGAGGCGCAGGGCAAGGATATAGAGACCATCGAGAGCCTCAGCGCCGAAGGCAAACGGGACCCGCTTATCGCGGCCTTCGTGGATAACGACGCTCAACAGTGCGGCTTCTGCACCCCCGGCTTCGTGATGGCGACCAAGGCCTTCCTGGCCGAGCATCCGCACCCTACCGAGGAGCAGGTGAAGGAGGGTTTGGGCGGCAACATCTGCCGCTGCGGCACCTACGTGGGCATGCGCAAAGCCGTGCTGCAGGCCGCCCGGCAAGGAGGCTCCCATGCCTGATACGCCGGATTACAGTTGGCCCGCTCCCGAGAAGCGGCGCGTCATCGGAAAGCGGCAGAGCCGCCTGGATGGCGCGGAGAAAGCTTCCGGCCGCGCGAAGTATTCGTACGATCTGAACCGGCCCGGCATGCTGTACGCGGTCATTCTCACCTGCCCGCACGCCCACGCGCGGCTCACCACGCTCGACACCAGCGCCGCCGAGAAGTCCAAAGGCGTCGCCTCCATCGAGCTCATGGCGAAACCGGGCGAGGAAATACAGTACGCCGGTTACGAAATGGTCGCGGTCGCGGCCGAGACCGAAGACCAGGCCCGCGACGCCATCCGCAAGATCAAAGTGGAATACGAGGTGTTGCCGCACTTCGTCAACGAGGCCGATCTGAAGAGCGCCGGCACCAACGCCAAACCCTCCGGCGAACAGACCGCCGGCGATCCCGACCAGGCATTCAAGGACGCCGATGCGGTCTCCGAGGGGACTTACGGCGTCCCGATCATCAACCACTCGTGCCTGGAAGCTCACGGCCAGGTCATCGAGTGGAAAGGCGAAGCCCTGCACTATTGGCCTTCCACACAGGGAGTCTCGGTGCTGGGCGGCGACCTCGCCAAGATGCTCTCCATCCCCGCCACGAGCGTCCACACGCACATGGACTATGTGGGCGGCGGCTTCGGCAGCAAATTCTCGCCGGACCGTTGGGGGCCCGCCTGCGCCAACCTCTCGAAGAAAGCCGGCGGCCGGCCCGTGAAACTGTTCCTGGACCGGGCTACCGAGCTGATCATTGCCGGCAACCGCCCCTCCTACTTCGCCAAGATCAAGCTCGGAGCCAAGAAGGACGGGACGCTGACCGTCTGGCAATCCGACTCCTGGGGCACCGGCGGGTTCGGGGGCGTCACAATGCCGCCGCTCCCCTATGTCTATCGGAACGTGCCCAACCGGCGGCTGACGCACACGTCCGTCTCGACCAACAGCGCTCAGCAGAAGGCTTGGCGCGCGCCCAACAATCCGCAGGCCTCCTACCTGACCTGCTGCGCCATGGAGGACATGGCGGCGAAGCTCAACATGGACCCGGTGGAGTTCTTCACCAAGAACGCCAACTACACCAACACGCCGGAAGTTTACAGCGGCCAACTGGCCAAGGCGGCCGAGCTGGCCGAGTGGAAGAGGAATTGGCATCCGCGCGGGCAATCCGGTAACGGCACCGTGAAACGCGGATTGGGCCTGGGAGTGTGCACCTGGTTCGGCCTCGGCCATGCGAGCAACTGCCGCACGATCATCCATCCCGATGGATCGGTGGCGGTGGAGCTGGGCAGCCAGGATTTGGGAACGGGCACGCGCACCGTGATCGCCATGGTAGCCGCCGAGACGCTGGGTCTTCCGGTGCGCGCCATCACGCTCAACATCGGCGACAACAAGTATCCGGAGTCGGGCCCCTCCGGTGGCTCGACCACGGTGGGCGGCGTCTCCGCCTCCACTCGCAAGTCGACCATGAATGCGTTGTTGAAGCTGTACGAAGTGGCCGCAACCGCTTTGGGGACGACGCCCGATCAGCTCGAGGCGGCGGATGGCAAGATTCAGGTTAAAGGCACGCCCGCCAAGAGCCTGACCTGGGCCGCGGCCTGCCGCAAGCTCGGAACGAAGACCATCACCGAGATGGGCGTCAATAACCAGCGCGGACCGGGCGGCCTGATCGGCGGCGGTGTCGGCGGTGTCCAGATGGCCGATGTTTCGGTCGATACCGAGACCGGCATCGTCCGCATGAACCGCATGGTTGCCGTGCAGGACTGCGGCCTGGTCATCAATCCCAAGACCGCCGAAAGCCAGGTTTTCGGCGCCTGCATCATGAGCATCTGCGCCGCTCTGACGGAAGAGAAGATCTACGACTCCCAGACCGGCCGCGTGCTCAACCCCGATATGGAGTTCTACAAACTGGCCGGAATCGGCGACATCGGGGATGTCGTGGTCTACCTCAACACGGAGCCCGAGTTTGACAAACGCGGCGTCATCGGACTGGGCGAGCCGCCGACGGTGGGCGGACTGGCGGCCATCGGAAACGCCGTAGCGAACGCCATCGGAGTGCGGGTTCCCATGATTCCGATGACGTCGAACCGGGTGCTGGCGGCCCTGGAAGGGAGGAGCGCCTAAATGCAAGCCTTCGAATACGCAAGTCCCGAGACGGTTCGGGAGGTTGTCGGACTGCTCGGCAAGAACTGGGCGGACGCGGCTGTTTTGGCGGGCGGCACCGACCTTCTCTCCCTCATGAAAGACAACATCGAGACGCCGCGGCGGGTGGTGAGTCTGAAGGGCGTCAAGGAAATGGACGGCATCACGAAGACCGCCGCGGGTCTGCGGATCGGCGCGCTGGTCACGCTCGACGAGCTGTCCAAGTCCCCGGAGGTTCGAGCCGCGTATCCGTCGCTCGCGACTGCTGCCCGCGGTGTCGCGAGCCCGCAGGTTCGGAACATGGGCACGCTGGGAGGCGACCTCTGTCAGCGTCCCCGTTGCTGGTACTTCCGCCTGGGATACGGCCTGCTCGCCAAGGACGAGAAGGGGCAGAGCCTGGTGCCTGGCGGCGACAACCGCTACCACGCCATCTTCGGCAACGGAGGGCCGGCCTACTTCGTCAGCGCGTCCAGCTTCGGCCCGCCGCTGGTGGCGCTCGGGGCCAAGGTCAAGCTGGTTTCTCCCAAAGGCAGCCGCGAGCTTCCGGTCGAGAAGTTTTTCGTCATCCCGGGCGGCGATGGCACGCGGGAGACGGCGGCCGGTCCGAACGAGGTACTGACGGAGATCCTGGTGCCGGCGGCCGGGCACAACGCGACCTATGAAATTCGTCAGAAGACGGCGCTCGATTGGCCGCTGGCCACGGCTTCGGTGGCGCTGCGAATGCAGGGCAGCACGGTGGCCTCCGCCAGCATCGTGCTGGGACACGTCGCGCCGGCGCCGTGGCGCGCCTCCGCGGCCGAGAAGGCGATCGTGGGCCAATCGCTGACACCCGAGGTCGCCGACGCTGTCGGAAAAGCCGCCGGCGAGGGCGCGACGCCGCTCAGCGGCAACGCGTACAAGGTTCAACTGGTGCGCATCGCGGTAAAGCGCGCGCTTCTCGAAGCCGCGCGCGGGAGGGCGTAGCAGATGGAACCGACACCCGATCTCAGCGCCTCCGCCGGGGGCTCGCGCTGCGAGAACCTCCGCTGGAAAGGCGTCTTCCTGGGCGACGAAGCGCCGCAGGCGGACTCCATCTGCTGGTGCCTGACGACTCAGATCGGCATCGGCCCGGACGGGAAGCTGGTGGACCGCTGGGAGTGCAATCCCGGCAGGCCGTGCTACAGGGGCTTGTAAGCCGGAAAACAATTTTGGCCACGAATGAACACGAATGGACACGAATGGAAAACATTCGCAGCAGGAATTGTCTGCCTGCTGCTTATCGCGCCCGTTCTACGCTCTCAGAGCATCAATCCGCGGGATCAGGATTACTGGAACGGTAAGTTCAGCGATCCCAAGACCGCGTTCAATCGCGCACCCAACCAATTGCTCGTGGACGCCGTTCGCGGTCGGAAACCTGGATTAGCCGTCGACCTCGGGATGGGCGAAGGGAGGAATGCAATCTATCTCGCCCAACAGGGCTGGCAAGTAACTGGCGTCGATCAGGCTGACGTTGCGGTTGCTCAGGCAAAGAAGCGGGCGACGGAAGTTGGGGCCAAGCTGGACGCCGTGGTGGATGATCTGGATCATTTCAACCTCGGGCGTGGCAAGTGGGATCTCGTGGTGCTGATGTACGTGCACGCGTGGTATCGCGGCGCGAAGCCTGGCAGCGTGCAGCGGATCCTCGAGGCTCTAAAGCCCGGCGGCCTGGTGGTGATCGAGGGGTTTGCCGGCAATGAGACGTACGCGTTTCACTCCAACGAGCTGCTGCGGGACTTCGGCGACCTCAGAATCCTACGGTACGAGGATCTCGAGGGACAGGCGGACTGGGCGCCCGGCCACAAGAGTCATATTATCCGCCTCGTCGCGGAGAAGTAACTACGATAGCCCGGCGGCGCTATACTAATAAGTAGAAGAAGTAGTCGTTCTCAGAGGAGGTAATTGGATGCGAATTACTGCATTTCTTGTGTGCGCCTTACTTGCTGTCCCTCTCTTATCCGGCGCGGAGCTCACTAAGTCAGATTTGCGCGGCCAGTATATCGAGGCGCGCAATGCGGACGTATACACCGGCCCGTGCTTCGCCAACGGCGAGGCGGGACAGGTGGGCGATCTCGCGGTGCTTGGCTGGAGCGTCGAGCAGGGGAGTTGGGAGGGCGTCCCTCTGGACGGCCTTTCGGTTGTGGGCATCATACGCGCCGGCAATACGCTGGGCGCCGGCATCGACGTCGATCCGGTCCGCGCCGTGCTGATCATCGACCAGCGTGCCAACCTGCAGCAACGCGCGGCGCTGCGGGATCTCGCTCAGCACATGAGCGGCGCGCTACTCGATGACGTGGTCCGCGTGGAGTATGCGCCCATCACGCTGACCATCAAGGACAACAGCATTCACACCGCCACCGCGACTCTCGAAGCCGGCCGCCTGGCCCGAATCGAGACGCGCGCGCTACGCTCCGCCGACGATATCTGTCACAACGAGGAAACCTTCTATCCTCCGCTCACGCATGTGGACCATGCCATGCCCGCCTACACCGTGGCCGACCGGTTCGATGGCCAGGGTCTGGGCGAAACCTGGAGCGCTCCGGGCAAACGGAGCTCATTCGTCGGCAGCTTCCACTACGCGGACTGAGGGGCCCGCTCCCTTGCGGTCGCGGCTCGGTAGCGCCGCGGCTCGGTGCTGGCGCCGAACTACGGCTTGCGCACAGGCGCCGGCGGGGCGCTGTACTTGGCGGTGAGAATCTGCTTGCAGAAGGAGAAATCGCGATCCACCACGGCCGTCGGGTCGGGCCCCTGGGAATCGTAGTCGATCACGACGGGGAAAGTGGCCCGCCGGCCTTGGACCTGCCTGAGCACGGTGGCGGCCAGGGCGTTGCTCTGTCCGAACGCAACCTTCTCTCCGTGGTCCCGGAGGCCCACCGTGACGGTCCGGTCGAGGTGGCTGACCAGGAACTTCGCTACATCGTTGCCCGCTGCGGCGAAGGCAACCGCGTCCAGACAGATCCCAATGTTGGGGTTGCCCCTGAGCGCCGCTACCAACTCGTCTGGATTCGACAGGTCTCCGGACTGCTTCCCGTCGCCGTTACGCAGCCCGACGAACACGCCGGCCTTGACCGCGGCGGCATTCAAAGCCTTTACCATGGCCGGTGAGGGAGAGGCGGTGATGAGACCGGCTCCCAGCGCCTTCGCCATCTCGAACCCGCGCTGGATCTCCAGATCGCTGAAGTCGTCGGCGAATTCGTAGTTGTAGGCATGGATCTTCACGCCCGCCTTGCTGGCGGTCGAGGCCACCATTTGGAACTGCTCGATGGCGATGGTTTCCCTCCACTCGCGCAGCCCCTTGCGGCTCAAGCTGAGTGGCGCTACGTGGCCCTCCCACAACTCGCAGGTGCCGACGCCCACCCTGGCAATCGCGGCCAGAGCATCCTCCAGCGTGGTGTCGCGAAAGCTGCGGGTGTGGACGCCAAGCGTCACGCCGCGAATCGTCGAACTCGGTTTACCCAGCAGGCGCCCCGCCGAGAACGCTCCAAGAGCGATCTTCGCCAGATCCCGTCTCGAATACATACGGTCCTCCAAAGCCAGATCCTCCGGAACGGACCGGAGGGCACACTAGTACCGTCGAGAATCATAGCATCGAGTCCGGCTTCTTGCTACGAAAATCTTTGGCAGGCGAAAGTGCCTGCCGGACGAGTGCCTCAGAACTGTTTCGACCAGCCGTCAAGGGCCTGCGTCAGAGCCTCGCGAACGTTCAAAAACTGCGCGCCGGCGTACTGGTTGACCTTCTCTCCGGCGTCGTGAAGCACGTCGTACAGTTCGTTCGGCCCGCCCTCGCGCAGTACCATTTTGTAGGTGCGGTCGCGTACCATACGTACTGTGCCGAACTCGCCGAAGGCCAAGCCGGTCCACGGACGCTTCTTCGGAAACGGCTCGTTGACGATGGCGGGGAGGTAGCTCCGGCCGGGCAGGTTCGAGGCTGCGGCGGGCGCCGCGCTCCCGGTCATTTCGCAAATGGCGGGAAACAGGTCGAACGAGCGCACCAGCTCGGGCCGCACAGACTCCGGCGGGATGCTGCGCCCCCACTGCCAGAGTGCCGGGACGTGAACCACCTCGTCGAACATGTTGGGCGGATCGGAGGCGCGCCCGTCGCCCCACAGGCCATGCCGGCCGAGCATCGAGCCGCAGGTGGCGGTGAAAACGATCAGCGTGTCGTCGCGCAGCCCGCGCTCATCCAGCTTCTTGACCAGGCGCTGGACCTCGTCGTCCAGGGCGGTGACGGAGGCCGCCGTGCCGCGAATGGCGCCCACCATGTCCTTGAGGAGGGCTTTACTCGCGGTGGCGTTGGAGGCCGCCGGCTCCCAGCCGATGGCGTCGAAGCTGACGCTGCGGTACATGTCGGTGTACTTCGGAGCGACCGTGGCCGGGAGCTGATAGCTCGCCGTCAGGAAGAATGGCTGGCCGGGCTTCCGGGAGTCCAGGAACTCGAGCGCCTTGGCGCTGACGGCGCCCGCCTCCGCGGATTTCTCCCAGAACTTGATGCCGTGCTGGGAGCTCTCCTCGGATTCCCACATTCCGCAATAACCGCACTCATAACCGCCGCCGGCCAGCGTGTCGGATAGCAGCGCCTGGTTCCCGAACGCGATGGGGCCGTCCCCGTGGATTCCGAGCTGGTGTGGCGTCCGTCCGGAGAGCAGGGTGGCGCGGCTGGGCGCGGCCGCGGGACTGGCGACGAAAGCGCGCACGAAGCGCGCACCGCTGCGGCTCAGGACGTCGATGTTGGGCGTTTTGATCTCGCGGTTGCCGTAGCAGCCGAGCATGTGGGCGCCCAGGCCGTCCACCAGAATCAGCAGGACGCTCGGACGGCGCGGTGTCTTCTCGGCCCCAAGAAGCGGGAGGGCGGCGGTGCTCAGGAGTAGTTCACGACGGGTTAGACGCACGGATACCATCCTACAACGGCTGGCGGGTCTGGAGACCCACCGCAGGCGTGGACGCCTGCCCCACCACTACGGAGCGGGGGGTGGTGCGGCAGTCGAGGAGGGGGGTCACGGAATAGTAGTTCAGGCCGTAGCGCGAGGCTCGGTCGACCTCTTCGACACAGACCTGGCTGCGGCGGGCCTCGATCTGGCGCCATGTGGCGCGGGCCGAGACAATGCGATCCAGGACGGGAAACGCCTGCCTCTCGATCCAGACGACTCCCAGGATCGTGGCTGCGACGAGCGCGCCGATGGCCAGCTTACGGCGCCCGGCGCGGGCCATCAGCCATACAGCGGCGGCCAGCACGATTGCGGCGGCGACACCCCAGCCCACGATCCCGGTCCAGGCGCGCGTGGCGCCCTTCGCCAGCGCATCGGGCAGGCCCGCGGCGATAGTCGGGACCAGGCCCAGCAGCAGTGCGCAGGCGGCCAGCAACTGGGGCGCCCAGGGGGACTCCGCGAGGGCCAGCCCGGCCAGGGCAGCCGCCGCCGGAACGAGCGGCACCAGGTATCCCGGAAGCTTGTTGGCAGAGGCCGAGAGGAACACCAACCCGAAGACCAGCCACAGGAGGAGCAGCGTGCGCCGCCGGTCTTTGTAGAGGCTCTTTCGAAACAGCAGCGCCAGGAGCGGAGACCAGGGGAACAGCGCCGCCACCAGGATAGGTCCGAAGAACCAGAACGGCTGCGGGTGCGAGACGGCGCCTCCGGTGAACCGTCCCAGGTGCTGCTTCCAGAAGAACTCGTCGACGAAGCGGCTGCCGTAGCGCGCGATGATGAGGGCGTACCAGGGCACGGCCACCACCAGGAACGCCGCGATGGGCGCGGGCCGCAGCAGGTCGCGAAGGCGCGAACGGCCCATCCACAGCAGAGGCAGCGCCAGTGCCAGCGGCAGCAGCCCCTTGGCCAGCACGGCTACGCCAAGCAGGACGGCGGCGGGAACCAGGCCGCGCCTCTCCCCGCGCTCGACCCAGCCGAGCGAGAGCAGCAGCGCGGCGGAGAATGCAGCGGCGACGGGCAGGTCTGTCACCCCGACGTGGCTGTATCCGAGCCAGGCGGCGCAGGTGGCGAGAATCGCGGTGGAGTAGAACGCCGGCGCTTCGCCGAACTCGCGGCGCAGCGTGCGCCAGTAGAAAAACAGAAAGCCCGCTGCGAGCAGCGCTACGCCAAGGCGGGGCGCGAGGTCTTCGCTCACTCCCATGCGGAAGGCGGCGGCTGTCATCCAGTAAAGCAGCGGCGGCTTCTCGAACCAGGGCTGGCCCCAGAGGCGGGGCGTGATCCAATCGCCCGAGCGCGCCATCTCGCGGCCGATGGCGGCGTAGCGCGGCTCATCCGGGCCGAGCATTCCGACGCCGGTGAGGTTCGAGAAGAACAGGAGGTAGCAGGCGACGGCGAGAGCGGCTGCGGCCGCAACCCGTCGCGGCGCGATCGGCACTCAACAAGTATAGCGGCGGCGAACTATACTGGTGGGCCGTGGACGGACCGCAAAGGGACGTGCGCCTGCGCTTGGGTCTCTCCCTCGCCATGGGGACCGTGCTGGCTTGGAGTCTCGCTCTCTGGGGACACGGCCCCGCGGGCAGGTTCGTTGTCGCGGCTGCGATTCTCCTGTGGCTGCCGGCGCTCTGGACCGCACCCCGGCCGCTCAGTCCTAAGAGGCTTAGTGCCCTCGTCACTTCTTTGGCTCTCGGCGGCGCACTGTGCCTCGTGGCCACTGCATGGGGCTGCGTAATCTTAGCAATCCTCGCCGCGATGGGCGGGATCCTCAAGGCTCGCAGCAAGTGGCTTCGGAGGCCCGCAATCGTCGAGGCCTCTAGCCTGACTGGCACAATCGAGTACGGCTCCACCAACGTCTCCGCGACTCTCGGACAGGAGTTCACGGAGGGTTGGAAGTCCGAGATTTCCCGGGTGATGAGCGACCGCACCGGGCGCTTCGAGTTGCCGCAGGTTTCCCCGGGGCCGTTCCACCGGCTGATCTTCTCTCGCCCGGGAACAGAAACGCTGCGCCTCGTGGTGAAGATCGCGCCGGAGGCCCCTACCCTCTCGGTGCGCCTACGCACGTGGTCCGGCTGACCCGCACGCTACAATGAACGCAGAATGCGGAGATGGGTCGCACTGCTCGTGCTGGCGGCCGCTGTCGCGCTGGGCGCGGAGATGGACCGCTGCGCGTGCGACCTGTCGCGGGTCGAGGCCATGGCCGCGCGCGACTGCTCGCTCTGCCGCGAGGCCGAGAAGCAACCATCCGCAGAGGCGTATTTCTTCCTGAAAGACAACAGTCCGTTCAAACCGCACGAGTGGCTCATACTGCCGCGCACGCACACCACCGATGGGCGCCTGCCGCTCTCGAAGCTCACCGCGGCGGAGCGCACCGCGTTCTGGACGGCCGCTATCGCGCGGGCGCGCAGCATGTTCGGCGAACGCTGGGGGCTGGCTCTGAACGGCGACGAAGTGCGCTCGCAGTGCCACGCCCACGTTCACATCGGGCGGCTGCTCGAGGACGTCGAGAGCGGACAGCCGCTGGTGGTCGCGGGACCGGCCGACATCCCCGTACCCAAGGACGGCGGCGGCATGTGGATCCACGCGGCCGGCGGCAAGCTGCATGTCCATCTGGGCGAGCAAGGGACTGAAGGAGTATTGGAACGATGAGTCTCGTAGACATCATGAAAGCGGCCAGCGCGGAGAACGCGGCCATCCTGCTGCACGCGGACGACAACGTCGCGATAGCGCGCGTGCCGCTCTCAGCGGGCCAGCGATTGGAGATTGCGGGGCGCACGGTCACGGTCGCCGAGCCGATTCCGCCGGGACACAAGGTGGCGCTGGCCGCCGTGGCGGCGGGCGAGAACGTGCTGCGCTATGGCCAGCGGATCGGTCACGCCCGCGTACCCATCGAAGCAGGGCGGCACGTGCACATGCACAACCTGGCCTTCGAGGAGCTGACTTTCGACTACGAATTTCCGTCGGGCGAGATCGAGTTCCCCGCCCTGCCGGCCTCCGTTCCGCGCTTTCTCGGCTACGCGCGCGAAGACGGGCGCGCCGGGACGCGCAACTATATCGCGGTTGGCGCGGCGAGCAACTGCGCCGCGCATACGGCTGAGTTGATCGCGCGCAGCTATGAGAACCAGCGCATGCCGCCCAACGTGGACGGCGTCGTTGCCTTCCCGCACGGCGAAGGCTGCGCGCATTCGATCGGCCCGGATACTCGGCAGTTGCAGCGGACCATCTCCGGCGTGCTCGATCATCCCAACGTCGCGGCCGCGCTGATTCTGGGCCTGGGCTGCGAGGTCAACCAGATTTCGCACTACCTGGGAGGGCCGCGCCTTACAGGGCTGACCCTGCAGGAGAGCGGCGGAACGCGCGCGACGGTGGATGCGGCGCGACGCGAGATCGACCGCTTCATCGAAGCCGCGGCCGCGTGCGAACGCACCGAGATCCCGGCGTCGAAGATTGTCCTGGGGCTGAACTGCGGCGGATCGGATTCCTTCTCAGGCATCACGGCGAACCCGGCGCTGGGCGTGGCTTCGGACATCCTGGCTAGCTACGGCGGCTCGCCCGTGCTGGCGGAGACCACCGAGATCTTCGGCGCGGAGCACCTGCTGGTGCGGCGCGCGCGCAATCGCGAGGTGGCCGAGCGGCTGCTGGCGCGCATCGCGGACTACCGCACCTACCTGAACCGTTTCGGCGGATCGTTCGACGACAATCCCGCCCCCGGCAACAAAGAGGGTGGGCTCAGCAACATCCTCGAGAAATCTCTGGGCGCGGTGGCGAAGGGCGGCACCTCGCCGCTGATGGAAGTGGTGGACTACGCCGAGCGCGTCAGCACGCCCGGCCTCGTTTTCATGAACACACCGGGCTACGATCCGGTGTCGCTGGCAGGACTGGCGGCGGGTGGCGCGAACGTGATCGCGTTCACCACCGGCCGCGGCAGCGCCATCGGCTTCGCGACGATTCCGGTGGTCAAGATCGCCACCAACTCCGCCACCTACCGCCGCATGAGAGACAACATGGAGGTCAACGCCGGCGCGATCACCGACGGAGAGAAATCCGTCGCCGAGGTAGGGCGGGAGATCTTCGACCTGGTGCTGCGCGTGGCCTCCGGCGAGCGGACCGCCTCCGAGCGGCTGGGACATCGCGAATTCGTGCCCTGGCGCATCGGGCCAGTCTTGTGACAGCTATCAGCTTTCAGCCGTCAGCTTTCAGCTAAGGCGTCGAGGGCGATTCGAGTCTGTCGGTGAAGCAGAAGAGCAGGCCCGCCCCGCCAGGGCATGAACTCGCGAAGCGAACCGTCTTAAGCTGAAAGCTGACAGCTGATCGCTGACGGCTGAAAGCAAACAGCCGCGCCAGCGGCTGTTTGCTTTCCGCACCCGATCCGGTGTAGGCTCGTGACGTCGACATGAAGCGCACAGTTGTCGTGATCAGCAAGGACCCGAAGGTTCACATCGCACTGAAGAGGCTGCGGAGCCCAAGCCTCCGCCTGCTCGAGGCACCGACTGGCCTCGGGGCTCTGTTCCTGTGCGCCTCGCAGCCGGTCGATTCCCTGGTCATCGATCTGGACACTCCGGGCATGGATTGGCCGCGCCTGACGGAGAAGCTCGCGCAAACGATCCCCGCGTTGCCTGTGGTCACGCTGGCCGGCGGGCAGGATGAGGGCGGACTGACCCAGAGGCTTCAGACTGCTTTGGAATCCTCCGCGAAGCGAAAGCAGCCGGCTTCGGCACATGCCGCCCTGCCTATGGTCCGGTTGCAGCGGGCATAAGCGCCCGAAGGTGCACCGCTCCCTTGCGGTCGCGGCTCGGTCAGTCCCCCTTCGGATAAGAACCCAGCACTCGTAGGAAGTCCGCCAGTTCCTCCAGGTGGCCCAGCGCCTTCTGCACTCGAACTTCATCCGCGCGGCCCAACAGGTCCAGGTAGAACATGTACTCCCAGGGCCGGCCGCGCAGCGGACGCGACTCGATCTTGGCGAGGTTGATGTCGCGCAGGGCGAGGGCGCTGAGCGCACGGAACAACGACCCGGGGATGTTGCGCGTGGAGAAGACCAGCGTGGTCTTCCACTCCTTGTTGCGGCCTACCGGCGACAGGCGCCGCTTGGCGTCCTCGGGACGGCGGAGCAGAAAAAATCGGGTGAAGTTGCGGCGATCGTCCTCCAGAGCGCGGCGGAGAATCGTTCCGCCGTAGATTTCGGCCGCAACCGCCGAGCCGATCGCCGCTGCGTCGGTCAGCTTTTCCTCCAGGACCATCTTCACGCTGCCGGCCGTATCGTAGAACGGTTCCTTTTTAATCTTGGGGTTATGCGCAAAGAACTTGAGGCATTGGTTGAGGGCCACCGGATGGGAGAACACCCGGCGAAGATCCCGGAAGCGCACGCCGGGCGGAGCGATCAGGTTGTGGTTGATGCGGACGTTGGTCTCGCCACAGATCTGGAAGTCGAAGTGGACCAGGTGGTCGTAATTCTCGTGGACCGAGCCGGCTAGCGTGTTCTCGATGGGAATGACGGCGGCGGCCACCCGGCGGTCGCGAAGGCGAACAAACACGTCTTCAAAGGTCTGACAGGGAACGACTTCCGTACGGTCCCCCAGGAGCTGGCGGATGGCTTGCTGGCTGAATGCGCCTTTCTCGCCCTGGAAGACCACGCGCGGTTTCGAAACGCTCATGAGGCCTCCGGTGGCCAGCGCCGGGCATTGTCTCGATTGCCTGGCGGGAGGCCGAGAAGATCGAGCACCCGGTCGAGGCTGTGATCGACCAGATCCTCTATGGTTTGCGGTTTGAAATAGAACGCCGGGATGGGCGGGGCCACGATAGCGCCCATTTCGGTCAGAGCGACCATTGTCCGTAAGTGGCCGAGATGAAAGGGGGTTTCCCGCACCATCAGGACCAGGCGGCGGCGCTCCTTGAGGGTGACGTCGGCGGCGCGCAGAAGGAGGTTCGAACTGACGCCGGCGGCGATGGCGGACATGGTGTGGATGGAACAGGGGGCCACCACCATGCCTTCTGTGCGGAACGAGCCGCTGGCCAGGGCGGCGCCGATGTCGTCGACCGGGTACGAGCGATGGGCTAGCGATCTCAGGTCGGCGGGCTTCTTTCCGGTTTCCAGGTGCAGAGTCCGTTCGGCCGAACGGGTTATGACCAGATGGGACTCCACATCGGGCTGGAGGCGCAGCCTCTCGAGGAGGCGCCAGCCGTAAATCGCCCCGCTTGCGCCGCTAATACCTACAATTACGCGCAAAACTCACCCTCCCTCCGAAATCTGTTCCGTTTTCGGAACAAAACCCTCGTGCGACGCTTGCCCCCATCGAAGAGCGCCGTTATAATTCACAGCGGAGCCCTTGAACGGCGAGAACGGTCCGGAGTCGCGGGCCGGAAACTCCCCGTACCAGGCACCACCTTCGCGGGGGTCCCGGTTTGACGCGGCGCCTCCAGACTCGCTGCAAGCTTCGGCCAGCGGTAGACGCCGAGACAGGATCATAGCATGGAGGACGGCGGACAGAAACTCAAGCTCGCGCGGGAGCGGCTGAACCTCCGCTACCGCGAGGTTGAGGAGGCGAGCCTCCGCATTGCCGAAAAGCATCGTAACGACGAGTTTGCCATAGCCTTGAGCCGTCTGGCGGACATCGAGAACAAGGGCACGGTCCCGAGTCCCTACCGCCTGTACTCGCTGTGTGCCATCTACCGGCTGGATTACAACGAGGTGCTGGACTGGTACGGAATCGACGTCTCGGCCCTGCCAGCCGATTCCGTGACCGCGGCGGCCATCGAGAGGACGCATCCGATCGGGTTCCGCCCGGACATGCGGGGCGAAGTGTTGCTGCCGCTGGCCCTCGATCCGGGCATCGATATGCGCAGGACCACCTACCTGAGCCGCATGATCCAGCGCTGGGGCAGGTTGCCTCTGATCCTGCTCAACGGTCTGGACCTGAAGAACCACCGCTACGGATACGTGGGCACCGAGGACTGGAGGATGTACCCGCTGCTCCAGCCGGGAGCCCTGGTGATCATCGACGAGTCGCAGCGCAAGATCGGCGACGCCGGATGGCGGAACGAGTTCGAGCGGCCCATCTACTTCTTCGAGTACCGGAGCGGATATGCGTGCTGCTGGTGCGACCTCACGGAGAATCGACTGGTGCTGCAACCGCACCCCGCCTCGCAGTGCAACCCCGAGATCTTCATCTATCCCGACGAGATCGAGGTGCTGGGTCAAGTGACCGGCGTGGCTATGCGTCTGGATCTGGCGAAGCGACGCCGTACTCGTTCTTGAGAAGCTCGAGAATCGTTTCCAGATCGGTCATGTACAGCTCGCGCTCCACCTGGCGGGCGGCCGCCGGAACCAGGGCGCGGTAGGGCTGCAGGCGGATCCAGGTATCGAGAATCGCCCGGCGGCTACCCGGCAAGCCGGAAAGATACAGGTCCAGGTCCGCCTTCTGCTGCTCCAGGGTGAGGCACAGCCACTGCGAAAAGCCGTTGAGGTGGCTTTCGGCCAGGACACGGGCCGCCTCGACTTCTCCGAAAGTGTTGGCCAGGCCGAAGTGCTCGTAGGCGCCGGTGTTGTTGTCCCGCAGCGAACTGAGATAAACCAGGCGCCCGAACAGGCTGGGAATCTGCGAGAGCGTGTGCCGCCACAAGTCGGGTGCGGCTCCGCGCTCCAGACTACCCTTCGGCTCGATATGCCCCATTTACGCTGCCGGTAAATATTCTGGCACGAAAGTCGTCGAACCACAACCTTCCTCAGAAGCGGAACAAGATCCCGGCGGTGTTCTGATTTCGGAAAATGTTCCGCGACTCCCCCCTTTCCCAGGCAGGCGCGGCTAATCTATTTTCGCAGGCAAATTAGGGTTTATCCCAGGAGGAAGTTCAGATGACACTCGTAAAGGCCATTTTTGCATTGATCCTTGCGCTCGGCGCCTTCACCAGCACGGTAAACACGTTTGCCGGGCAGACCGTATCCGATCCCCCCCGGTGCTTCCCCTGCAATAACTAGCCGGCAAACGGTCAGAGGCATAAGGCGGAGCGCCTGGAACAGCCCGGGCGCTCCTCGCGGCTGGCGTGCCCAGGTTCTGCCGGGCCCGTTAAAGGGTCCCCCGCGGAAATCCGATGATAGAATTGATTCGGACCTGCGGACATGCCTCCCGTCGACGCCATCCTAACGTACCTGGCGTGGGTTACACTTGCGGCGTTTTTTGTGTTGTACCTGCGTCTCCGCCAACAGAGGCTGCACCACGTCTACCGCGTCTTTGCGGCTTTCGTGCTGTTCCGGGCGGCGCGCGATCTTGCGCTCGTGGCGCTGCCTGCTCTCTGGTACGGGGTACATCACCTTCCGTACGTCCGGTTATCGAACAACGTGTACGCCTGGGTCTGGGTACTGACCGAGCCGGCAATGTGGCTCTTGCACATGCTGGTGGTGTTGGAGTTGTACTCTCTGGTGCTCCAGAACTATAAGGGCCTCGCGAGTATGAGCCGTTGGGTCGTGCTCGCCGGCATCACGATCGCCGTGGTGTTGTCGTCCGCGACGCTCCCCGCCGAAATGAGCCACTCGGCCGAGCACTACACGGTGCTGCGCTGGGTCTTTGTGGCGAGTCGCGGCGTGCACGCAAGCCTCGTCATTTTCGTGCTTTTCATCACCGCGTTTCTGGCCTGGTTCCCTGTCCCGCTGAACCGCAACGTGGTGCTGTACTCGATGGTTTACGCGCTGTATTTCATCACCGACACGCTGGCCGAAATGGCGTACAACCTGCTCGGTATGGGTGCGCGGAGCGCGGTGGACTTCGCGCACGACGGCGTGGAGCTCCTATGCCTCGGCGTGTGGATCGTGTTCCTGAACCGCGCGGGCGAAGCGAAGCCGGTCGTAGTCGGCCACGCCTGGACGGCGCGGCACGAAGATGAACTGATGGGGCAACTGGCGGCCATCAATACCAGTCTCACGCGGTCGGCGCGCAGGTAATACACCCGGGAGGGTCTCGAATCGACCCCAGTACTCCTGGGCAATCACCGCAGACGAATCGCCCTGTTCGGGTCTGATGATATAATCGGGCATTCGAAGGCGGACATGCCCTCTGTCCAAGCCATCTTAGAATGCCTCTCCTGGGTGACCGCCGCCGGGTTCCTGGTGCTGTATGTGCGCCTCCGGCGCCAGGAATTGCACCGGGTGTACCGCGTGTTTGCGGCCTACGTGCTGTTCCGGGTGGCGCGCCTGGTGGTGCTGGCGACGCTGCCGCGCCTATGGTACTTCGTGCATCGCCAGCCGTACCATCCGTACGAGAACAACGCGTACGGTTGGATTTGGGCCCTGTCCGAGCCGGTAATGTGGACCCTGCAGATTCTTGTGGTTCTGGAGCTATACTCCCTGGTGTTCCAGAACCACAAGGGGATTGCGAGCCTGGGCCGGTGGACCGTGCTCACCGGTCTCACCATCGCGGTTGCCTTGTCTTCCATAACCCTGCCCTCAGAGCTGAGCCACTCGGCAGTGACTTACGTCATCCTGCGCTGGTGCTCTCTAGCGGAGCGCGGCGTGGATGCGAGCCTGGTTGTCTTCCTGTTGCTCATTACCGCATTTCTGGCCTGGTTCCCGGTCCCCTTAAACCGCAACGTGGTGCTCTACTCCATGGTTTACGCGCTGTATTTTATCGCCGGCACGCTGGCGGAACTTGCCAACAACCTGGGTGGCCTGGCTACCTGGAACGTGGTGAGTCTGGCGACCAAGGGCTTGGATCTGGTCTGCCTCTCTCTCTGGATCGTGTACCTGAGCCGCGCGGGGGAGGCGAAGACGGTGGTTTTCAACCACACCTGGACGCCGGAGCGCGAAGAGCTTTTGATGCGGCAACTGGGGGCCATCAACGCCAGCCTCCTGCGGTCGGCACCCGAGTGACGGATCCGGCACGGTCCGGACGCGGGCTGTGGCCCTTCGCCGGCGGTAATCGGCAACCGTGCAGAGCGGTCTAACGTTAGTAATGGGACTCGGTTTACGGAGGAATCAACCCTATTTCTTAAAATCTATTGATTTCCGCATAGGCGTGGTTTATGCTGTATCAGGCATCTGAAGCGAGGAGACATACATGAATTTTGCGTTGACCGTGGGAGCGGGTCTGGCGGTACTGGCCGCCGTCGCTTTCCTGCTTCTCTTTCGGACCGTGCGTTCGCGGGCAGAGTCGGCGCAGACCGATCTGGGGTGGTCGAGTGAGTTTTCGATCGCCAAATACCGGCCGATGGAGCGTCTGTTCCTGGAAGAGGATTACGACTTCCTGGCTGCGCAGCCGGGCTTCCATCCAAAGATCTACGGCAAGCTGCAGGCGGAGCGCCGGCGCGTCTTCCGGCACTACCTGCGCTGCCTTCGCAAGGACTTCAATCGGCTTTCGACAGCCGCCAAGACGCTGGTGTTGATGGCGCCGCAGGACCGGCCGGATCTTGCCCGGAATATCCTGAAGCAGCGCGTGATGTTCAGCTGGGCGTTGTGCGGAGTCGAGGTCCGGCTTGCGCTGCAGACGCTTGGTCTGGGAACGGTGGATGTGCGTGGGCTGGTGGGCGCCATGGAGTCGATGCGCGAACAGCTCCGGTACCTGTCCCAGAACGTTCAGACCCAAGGCGCATCGATCTAGCGGTCCGCCAGGCGAGACGCTGTCGCCCATTCTACTTGTAGGCTAACGTGTTCCCGGTTCGCTCCGAACCCCGCCCTGCTTGTATCCCTCAGTCAACTAAGCCCTTCCGCACGGCAAAGCGCACCAGCTCGCCTACGCTGTGGAGGTTCAGCTTCTCCATGATGCGGCCGCGGTGCGCGTCCACCGTATAGACACTAAGGGACAAGGTGGTGGCGATGTCCTTGTTGGTCTTTCCCTCGGCGATCATCTGCAGCACCTCTCGCTCGCGGCTGCTCAACAGATCGATCGGGTCGGTCACGTGGCGGCGGTAATCGCTCAATACGGCTTCGGAGACCGCCGGGCTGAGGTAGCCATCGCCCGAGGCCACGGAGCGGACCGCGGCCAGCAGGTCCCGGTCTATGGCGTCCTTGAGCAGGAAGCCCCGGGCGCCCGCCCGCAGGATTTCGCGCACGTACACCGAGTCCTTGTACATGCTCAGCGCCAGCACGCGCGTCCGCGGCGAGGCGGTGGTGATGCGCCGCGTGGCCTCGATGCCGTTCAACTCGGGCATGGCCACATCCATCACCACGACGTCCGGCTGAAGTTCGTCGGCCAGCGCCACGGCTTCGCGGCCGTTGCCGGCCTCGCCCACGATCTCCATGTCCGGCTGGGCGGCCAGGATCATGCGGAAACCCTGGCGCACCATGGCATGGTCATCCGCCAACAAAATGCGGATCTTTTTCGGCATTTTTCGCTCCACGCCCCGCCACTACTACCTCGATGGTCAGGCCCTTGGCCTGGGCGGAATGGAAGGTCATTTCTCCACCGGCGCTGCGGGCCCGAGCCCGCATGCCGATCAGTCCCATGCCACGATCTTCCGCCGGCCCCGGCGGCAAACCCTTTCCGTTGTCCGCGATCGTCAACGTCACTTTGTCGCCGCGCTCGTCGAGCCGGATGCGAACCGACGAGGCCCCCGAATGGCGGGCGACGTTGGTCAGCGCTTCCTGGCAGATGCGGAACAAGTGCGTCTCGGTATCTTCCCCGAGCCGCTCGCGGAATTCGCCCTGGTAGTCGATCTCGACGCCGGTGCGTTCCGTGAAGTGCTCGGCCAGCCACCGGATTGCAGCGTCCAGTCCGAAATCGTCCAGGATGGTCGGATGCAGGAGCTGTGACAATTCCCGCACATTGCCGATGGCGCGGTCGACCAGCCCGAGACAATCGGTCATGCGCCGCGGGTCGGCGCCACCCGCGACTTCCAGGGCGTGCAGGTTGGCTTTGAGCGCGGTGAGCGACTGGCCCAGCTCGTCGTGCAGCTCGTGCGAGAAGCGCCGGGCAGTCGTTTCCTGGGTCTCGAGCAGGTGCCAGGACACGCGGCTCAGCTCGCTGGCCTGCCACTCCATTTTGCGGAACTGGTCGAGCACCATGCGCACGGTGAGCGCGGCACAGGCAAGCGCCAGCAGGACGCAGGTCCCGAGGAGAAGGAAGGTCCGCTGCATCAAACCGGCCGAGCGGCTGTCGATCTGGCGGCGCGCCTCGGCGGCGTTCCGGTCGATCTCGGCGGCGAGCTTGGCGACCAGGGAGAGGGACTCCTCATGGCGCCGGAACAAGTCGCGCGACAGCAGGGTGGCGGGGTGCTCCACCGAAAGCAGGCGGCGGGCTTCGTCCGAGAACGCCGATGACGCGTCCTGCAGATCGTTCCACAGCGGCTCTTCCGGCGTTCCCGAAACGGTCTGATCGATCTGGTCCATGCGCCGGTCGGCTTCGTCCAGGTCGGACAACACCTTCTGCCGGTCCACCGCCTCGGGGGCCCGGGAGAGCTTGATAAACACGGCGCTCAGGGCGGCCTGCTCGTGCGCGATGTCGTCGAGGACGCGGGTGGCGACCAGTTCCCCGTTCACCAGGCCGGCCACGCTGGTGCGGATGGATCCGATGGCCTGCACGCTGATGAGCGCCGCGGCGACGAGCAGCAGAATCACCAGCAGGAACCCGGCGATCAGGACCCTGAAGATGGTTGCGTGCGTGATCTCGCGGCGGCCCATGACTTATCAACTTCAGTCTAACCGCTGGGGACCGAGTTCGAGCCGGCATCCCGTGATTTAGGCCGCCAGGTTAGCCTTCCGCGTCTATCGTGCTTTTTGAGGGCTCACGGCATGATGGAGATGTAAGGGGCGAAGAAAGGCCCATAGGAGGAGACAAATGAAAAAGCTAAGGTTCGGATTGCTGGCGGCTGCGCTCAGCCTGCCGTTCGCGTTTGCCGCTACGCAGGCCCCGGCGACCACTCAGACGGCGCCGTCGAAGACGACCAAGAAGACAACCAAGACCAAGAAGACGCATCACAACACGAAGCCCGGCGCGCAGAGCAAGCCCGCCCCCCAGACGCCTGCCAGCAAGTAGCGTTGGCGGCACAGATTCGCTGCCCGCCCGCGTCCCATCGAGCAGGGGCGCGGGCGGGCAGTCATCAGAGCGGTCCTCTCGCTCACACTCGCGGTTCGGTGCTGGCGGTGCGGCAGCTCGACCCATCAGTCACCACGCATCGCATTTTCCTAAAATATCCACAAGCCTCGTTTTTTCTGCAACCTAGGAAGGCCAACGCCGTGCGTCTCCCGCCAGTCCCCGAAGAATCCCCTGTTACCATGAGGGCGCGATGGACAAGGACGACCTGGCGGGCAAACTGGCACGGCGAACCGGGAGCTCAAAAGCCGCCGCCGCCGACGAAGTGGACCGGGTGGTGCATCAGATCCTCGCCAAGCTCCGGCGGGGAGAACGGGCGCCCCTGCCCGGACTCGGGACATTTCTACCCGGAAGCAATCCCGGGTTCGAGTTCGAGACGAAGAAGGACCCCAGCGAGCGCGAGCGATGACGGTAGCCGAGCGGACTTCGAGCGACGAGATCGCGCGCATCGTTCTGAAGTGCCTGGAAAAGGGCGGTGAGGTCGAGATCGACGGACTGGGCGTGTTCCGTCCCGATGAGCACGGCGGTGTCGTCTTCCTGCCTCAGATTCAGCCCAAGGTCTTTCTGGCGTATGCGGTGGAAGACCGGAGCGTGGCGGAACGTCTCTTCGAAGGGCTGCTGGCAAACGGCTTCGATCCATGGATGGATAGCCGGAAACTGCTGCCCGGGCAGAACTGGCCGCGCGCCATCGAACAGGCGATCTCGGTCTCGGACTTTTTCGTCGCCTGCTTCTCGAGCCGCTCGACTCCCAAGCGCGGACATTTTCAGTCCGAGCTAAGGTATGCGCTCGATTGCGCGAGCGGGTTGCCGCTCGACGAGGTTTACCTCATACCCGTGCGGACGGAAGAGTGCTCCGTGCCTGCCCGCGTGCAGCGGGAGTTCCAATACGTGGACCTGTTTCCGGACTGGGAAAAGGGCTTCCAGAGCATTCTGACCGTCATCCGCCAGCAGTTGCGGGTACGTAGCCGCCGCCGGGCGAGCTGACCGCTCTCTGGCGGTCGCGGCTCGGTCAAAAGTCCCTTTTTCCTCAATGGATTTCTGGTAAAATAGGGAGTTGGTTTTGAGGCCCCCAAATGAGGCGAATAGCAGGCGAAGGAGTCGTGTTTGGCTGACGCAGATTCTCCCGATACCCCGCAGACCCCTCCCACTCCCCCCGTTCCGCCGGCCGGCGGTGGCGGAGGAGCGCAGATGCCGCTCGGCGGCCCTCCTGGAGGCGGCAGAAACACGAGCCCGGTAAACATCGAAGACGAGATGCGCCGGTCGTATCTCGATTACGCCATGAGCGTGATCATCGGCCGCGCCCTTCCGGACGTTCGCGACGGGCTGAAGCCGGTGCACCGCCGCATTCTATACGGCATGCACGAGATGGGCCTGACGTTCAACCGGCCCACCCGGAAGTGCGCCAAGATCGTCGGCGAAGTCCTCGGCAAATTCCATCCGCATGGCGACTCGGCGGTCTACGACTCTTTGGTGCGCATGGCGCAGGATTTCTCGCTGCGCTACCCGCTCATCGACGGCCAGGGCAATTTCGGCTCGGTGGACGGCGATCCTCCGGCGGCCTACCGGTACACCGAGGCGCGCCTGGCGCGCATCGCCTCAACGCTGCTGGCCGATATCGACAAGGAGACGGTCGATTTCAAGCCGAACTTCGACGGCGAGGAACAGGAGCCCGAGGTCCTGCCCACGCGCATTCCGAACCTGCTGGTGAACGGCTCGTCGGGAATCGCGGTGGGCATGGCCACCAACATCCCGCCACACAACCTCACCGAGATCGTCAACGCCACGATCGCGCTGATCCAGAACCCGCAGACGCCGCTCGAGAAGATCCTGGAGATCGTACCCGGGCCGGATTTCCCGACCGGCGGCTACATCATGGGGCGCCAGGGCATCATCGAGGCCTACACACGCGGCCGTGGGCAGCTGAAGGTCCGCGCCAAGGCCGCCATCGAACATGTCGGTAAGGACCGGGATCACATCATCGTCACCGAGATTCCCTACCAGGTGAACAAAGCGCGGCTGATCGAGCAGACCGCCGAGCTGGTCAACGACAAAAGGATCGAAGGCATTTCCGAAATCCGCGACGAGAGCGACCGCGACGGCATGCGCATCGTTTTCGAACTGAAGCGCGGCGAGCAGCCGGAAGTAGTGCTCAACAATCTGTACAAGCACACCCAGCTGCAGACCGGCTTCGGCATCATCATGCTGTCGATCGTCAACGGGCAGCCGCGCGAGCTGGGCCTGATCGATTGCATCAAGCGCTTCATCGATCACCGCGTGGACGTGGTGCGGCGGCGGACGGAATTCGAGCTGCGCAAGTGCCGCGACCGGGAGCATATCCTGCTCGGTTTCCAGAAGGCGCTCGACCAGCTTGACCTGTTGATCGAGACCATCCGCGGATCGGCCAATCCCAAGGAGGCCCGCGACCGCCTGATGGGCCTGCTGCCCCTGCCGCAGCGCGCCATCGAAGAAGTGGTGGTCGACGCGGCGTTCCGCTTCGACTTCAGCGAGAAACAGGCGCAGGCCATTATCGAGCTGCAACTCCAGCGGCTGACCGGCATGGAGCGGCAGAAGATTATCGACGAGCTCGCCGAGATCCAGCGGCGCATTGCCGAGTACCTGGAAATCCTGGGCTCCGAGAAGGTGCTGCGCGCGCTCATCGTGAAGGAGCTGAAAGAAGTTCAGAAGGACTACGGCGACGAGCGGCGGACGCAGTTCCTGGAGGACACGGGCGAGATCCTGCTCGAGGACCTGGTGGCAGTGGAGGACGTGGCCGTGACCGTCACGCACGGCGGCTATCTGAAGCGCACCGCGGTGGACACCTACCGGCGCCAGTCGCGCGGCGGCAAGGGCCGCATCGGCATGGGCACGCGCACGGAGGACTTCCTCGAACACCTCATCATCGCCTCCACGCACGCCTACCTGCTCATCTTCACCAACAAGGGGCGCGTCTACTGGCTCAAGATCTATGCGATTCCCGATGCCGGAACCGCGGGCAAGGGCAAGCATATTTCGAACCTGATCAACCTGCAGCCCAACGAGGAGATCCGCGCGTTCCTGCCGGTCAAGGAATTCGTGGCCGAGAAGTTCGTGGTGATGGTCACGCGGGACGGCGTGATCAAGAAGTCGGAGCTGACACGGTTCGATAACCCGCTGGCGCGCGGTATCATCGCCATCGATCTCGACGAGAAGGACGAGTTGATCGACGCCGGCGTGAGCAACGGCCAGAACTACTTCTTCCTGGCCTCGCACGACGGCAAGGCGATCCGCTTCTCGGAGACCAAGGTGCGGCCCATGGGACGGGACGCTCGGGGCGTTCGCGCTATGGACCTGGCCGAGGAAGACTACCTGGTGGGGATGGAGATCGTCGAGGAGGAAGGTCTGATCCTTTCGATCTCCGAAAACGGGTACGGCAAGCGGACGGTGCTCAGCGACTACCGCCTGACGGCTCGCGGCGGCAAGGGCGTCATCAACATGAAGGTGACGCCGCGCATCGGCAAGGTGGTGGCGATCATGGAGGTCATGGAAGACTCCGACCTCATCATCGTCACGCAACAGGGCAAAATCATCCGCATCGAGTCGAGCGAGATCCGGCAGGCCGGGCGTTCCACGCAGGGCGTTCGCCTGGTCCGAATGGAAGAGGGCGATCGCGTTGCGGCGGCTTCGATCATTACCGAAGAGACCGGCAACGGGAACGGACCCACGGGTCAGGAAGATCTGCCGCTGCAGTAGGCGGCGGCTCGACGGACGGGAGCGCTCTCCCGCTACAATAAGTGCATGGCTGGGCTTGTCTCGCTTGGCGAAACGCTGGACGCGGCTCTACTGCCCGAGAAGCAGGAGCGGCTGTTCGCGCGTCTGCGCGAGCTCGGGCGAGTGATCGTCGCATACTCCGGCGGGACCGACTCGGCCTATCTCGCATGGGCCGCCAACCTCGCACTCGGAAGCGCGAACGCCCTGATAGTAACCGCGGATTCGGCTTCCATCCCCGCCTCACACAAGCGCGACGCCGAGGCGCTGGCACAGCAGTTTGGATTCCGCCACGAGTACATCGCCACGCGCGAGTTCGAGAACCCTGACTACGTACGTAACGGCCCCGACCGCTGCTTCCACTGCAAGGACGAGCTGTTCGAACGCCTGGAGGCTCTAGGCCGTGACCGGGCGATCGAGCACATCGTTTACGGCGTCAACGTGGACGACCTTGGCGACTATCGCCCGGGGCAGAAGGCGGCGACCGAGCACCAGGTTGAGGCGCCGCTGGTAGACGCAGGGCTGCGGAAGGCCGAGATCCGCGAGCTCTCGCGGCTTGCCGGCCTGCCGACCTGGGACCGCCCGGCGTCCGCCTGCCTCAGCTCACGCATTCCTTACGGCACGCCGGCGACCGAGGAGACGGTCCAGACGGTCGAGCGCGGAGAAGAGGCGCTGCGGGCTCTCGGCTTCCGCCAGTTCCGCATGCGCTTCCACGGCGAGTTGGTACGCATCGAGATCGCCCCGGACGAACTGGCGCGCGCTCTCACCGCCGCCATGGCCGCCGAGTTCGTGGCCATCTTCAAGCCGCTCGGCTTCCACTACGTCACGCTCGACCTCGAAGGCTACCGGCAGGGCGCGTTGAACGAGGGGCTGCCGCGGTAAGACGCTCGTCGCTCGTCGCCCGTCGCCCGTCGTCTGTGCTTCGCACCGCGATGAATCCGGAAGGGGCGCACGAGACCCGCAAGCGAATCGACGAGCGACGAGCCTTCCTACATCTCCGATAGCGCGGCCATGAGCGCGCCCTTGGCGGTTGCGGTCAGGGGGTCGGCGGCCAGACGAACCTCCGAGATCGCGATCGGGAAATGCGATTCCCGCAGGATCTGCTCGAACCGCTCCCGGAACCCCTTCGGCGCAGCCGTCCCACCGCTCAGCACCAGTGGAATCGCGCGCGGAAGCTGGGGCAGATTCTTGGCGTTCTGGAAGCCCTCGTTCAGCGACGCGACCAGCGTGTGGATCATGTCGTCGTAGTAGACGTCGATCACTTGCAGGAGCTGGTTCGGCTGCCGGCCGTTGATGTGGAAAGCCTGCTCCTTCAGGATGCGGATGCGGTTGGCCCGCTCGCCGGACATGGCGGCGGCGCTGGCATCGATGAAATCGCCGGCTTTGGGAACCGAGAAGCTCAGCATCGGAACCGAGAGGTAGGCGAAGCAGACGTTGCACAGCCCTCCGCCGCAACTGATGCCGATACCGGTGAAGTTACAGTCCGTGAGTTCGCTGTAGACGACGGCCAGCCCCTCGTTGATGGCGCGCGATTGGTATCCCATGTCGGCCAGCACCTGCTTCATGGTGGCCTCGTGCCAGGTCAGGCTCGGCTCGGCGCCCAGCGGCGGCGCCGCCACCGTGAAACACACGTTCTCGCCCGCCTTGCCTCCGCCACCGGTCGCCAGGCGGATGATCTCGGAGATCACCTTGATGCTGTCCGGCTCGGCGGAGTTCAGAAAGCCGCCCCGCATGGGCCGGCGGATCTCCGAGTTCAGAAGGTCGGCGAAACGCTGCGACTCGGTCCCATGAATCCAGATCGCCGAATCCTCGACCGTATGCGGAACACCTTCTTTCCTGAGCGCGTTCTCGGTCACCCTCGAAGACGGAACGGTGAGAAACGCGTTGAGCTGGGTGCCGTATAGGAAGCCCTGCTCGGTCTTTCTTGCCGCGACGATGCGGCTTGTCCCTAGATCCAGCCCGATGGCCAGCTCGCTCTTGTTAGTGTCAGTCATCATCCATCTCCTTGGGGCGTCTCTTTCTTGAGCGCCCTGATATTTTTGCGGTACTCCTGTTGCAAGTATTCGCGGTAACTCGCGGCCTCGATACGCCGCCGTGCCGCCGCCTGCTGCAATCTCTCCTCCGATAGCGCGATCGCCGCCAGGATGTGCTGGCCCGTTGAGGCCACATAGCTCCTGTCGTACACGAACCCGCAAAGATAGAGACCCGGCAGAGGGCGGGCGTAGTTGTCGGGCAGGCCGACGTCCGCAAACGGAAAGTTGGCCGCCCAGTCGGTGTGATAGCCGATCTGCATGTTGTCCGGATTCACCGAAACCTGTGCGTGCGTCACGCAATTGTGGGCCGGCAGCCGGTAGCGCGCGCGCAGCATTTCGACAAGCAGCGCCCCGGAGTGGGCTTGAGCCGGCGTGATCGAGGTGCTTCCTTCGCCGTGATGCGTCTGCGCCTCGAAAGACACGCCAAAGAAGCTGTCGTTCAGGTTGAGATAGAGCCACTTGTCGTCCGCCCAGACGGAATGGCCGGCGTGATTGGCCGCGTCGGCTTCCCGGACGATGCTATGCACGCGGCCGAAGCGGTCCACCAGAAAGTTATACGCCCGCTTGTCCCGCAGGTATTCGATGAGTCCGCCGGTGATGTGCCGTAGCGCCCGGTTCTGCAGCGGCTCGAACGGGACTTGCATGCTTTCGGTGGTGTGGAACACGATGCCGGCGGGGTCCTTGCGCCACTCGAGCGGGCCTCGGTCGGGGCGCGTGGCGTCGAAGACCGCGTAGCTCCTGGGCCGGTTGGGGATCGCCAGGCGGCAGTCGATCTGGAGGCCGTTGCTGTACTCCTCACGTTCCGCGTTCTCCTCCACCAACCACACGTCCGGGAAGCGTTCGGCGGACGCAAGCCCCGGCGCGGCTCGTTCGACCGGCGACGGCCGCCTGACTGGCTGGGTCGCGGCACCGCGCGGCGCCACGGCGTTCGACAACGTAAGACACGCCGCCGTGAACGCCAGGGCGGCAAAGGCAGCATAGTGCCATCGCCCGAGACGGCGTGCAGGGGAAGATTCCAGCCCGACGGTGGCGACCCGGAGGTAGCGCAGGCGGTTGAGCGGATCCTCAATCCGCTTAGCGCGCCAGTCGACTACTGTTGCCAACAGCAGTCCAGCTTTCCTAGCGGTGCTCATTCTCCGTTCCCGCATAAGAGATCGGCGGATAGGTCCAAAACCTTAGGGCGGTGGGCGCCACTCACCTACGATTTGCCCGAATTCTCGACAGAGGAATGGCCCCGGATTGGAGTAAGGTCCTGACACGGGGGCCTGGGGGGCGGAAACCCCGTCCGCTCCCTTACGGTCGCGGTTCGGTGCTGGCGCGGCGTCAACTACTCCATTTTTCGCTATAGCTGATTGTGATATACTCGACGCATGGCGGCACAACCGGAGCAGTTTCTCCCGCTGCATCGCGACACGTTCCAGATCCTGGTGTCTCTGGCCGATTCCGACCGGCACGGTTACTCCATCATGCTGGACATCGCCGAGCGCACCCAGGGCACCTATCGCATGAACCCGAGCACGCTCTACGGGTCGATCAAGCGGCTGCTGGAGACCGGCCTGATCCAGGAGCTCGACGACCGCCCCGATCCCGCAATCGACGACACGCGGCGGCGGTACTACCGGCTGACTCCGCTAGGCCGCAAAGTCGCGCGTCTGGAAGCGCGCCGCCTGGAGGCTCTGCTTCACGACGCCCGTGCCACGGGCCTGCTGCCAAAACGGATGGCGTAAATGAAAGCGCACCGGGTCAGCCTCGCTGCTTACCGCCTGCTCCTGCACGCCTATCCGCGTTCCTTTCGAGAGGACTATCAGAGCGAGCTGGTCCTGCTGCTTCGCGATCAACTGGCCACGGAAGCCACCTTCGCGGGGCGCTCGATGCGGCTCGGCTGGGCCGCGGCGGGGATCCTGGCCCATGCACCCAAGGAGCATATGGCTATGTGCGCGACCGATGTGCGGTACGCCCTCCGGACCTGGCGCCGGAATCCGTGGTTCACCTTATTCGCTCTGGTCACTCTGGCCCTGGGCATCGGAGTCAATTCGGCGCTGTTCAGCGTGGTCCATTCGGTGCTGCTGGCCGGTCTGCCCTACGGGCATGCCTCACAGTTGACGCGTGTGTGGGTGAGCAATCCCAAACAGGGATTCGATCACGATGTCACCTCCTACCCCCGCTTTGAAGACTGGAAGGCCCGCAGCCGCACCTTTGAGGATTTCGCGGGCTTCACGGGAGGGCGCGCGATCCTTAACGGCGTGCAGGAACCGCTTCAGCTCACGGGCGCCGCGGTGACCGCGAATTTCTTTCGGCTGATGGAAATCACGCCAATTGTCGGGCGCGGCTTCGAACCGGCTGACGACCAGCCGGGCCGCCCGCTCGTGGCCGTCCTCGGCTATGGCTTCTGGCGCAGACAGTTCGGCGGCGATACGGGCGTCATCGGCCGGCAGCTGCTGCTCAACGGCCTCAACTACCAGGTTGTGGGCGTGCTGCCGGAATCGGTGCAATTTCCCCGGCGCGATCTGGACGTCTGGAGGCCGCTCATCGTCGAAAGCGCCCTGCGTCAGGACCGCCGGCCCTTCTGGCTGAACGCAATCGGCCGGCTGAAACCCGGGGTCACCCTGGCGCAGGCGCAGGCCGAGATGGACTCCATTGCGCGCGCCTTGAGATCCGAACATGTCGTCGATCGCAACCTGGGAGTTTCCCTGGTCGGCCTCAAGGAGGATCTGGTGGGCTCGATCCGGCCGGCCCTGCTGGTGCTTAGCGGCGCGGTGGCGCTGGTGCTGCTCATCTGCTGCGCCAGCGTGGCTGGCATGCTGGCGGCGCGGGCGGCGGACCGCAGGCGAGAACTCTCCATACGCGCCGCTCTGGGGGCGGGCGCCAGCCGCATGGTACGGCAGCTCCTGACCGAATCGGTCCTGCTGTTTTGCGCGGGTGGCATTCTCGGCCTCGCGACGGCGCAAATCGTACTGCGGCTTCTTCTCCGCATGGCGCCGCCGGAGCTCACCCAGTTGCAGAGCACCCACCTCGATCTGGGGATGGTGGTCTTCACCATGGCGGTCTCGGGGATTACCGGCCTGGTCTTCGGCCTGCAGCCCGCTCTGCGCGCGTCGCGCTTCAACCTATCGGATTCGATGAAGGCGGGTACGCGGGGCATCGCGGGCCGCCTGGCCGCGCAGCGTTTCCGGCGCCTCGTGCTGGTCGGCGAGATGGCGCTGGCAGTGGTTCTACTCGCCGGCGCGGGGTTGCTGGTGCGCAGCCTGCAACATCTGCAGGAAGTCCACCTTGGGTTCGAGACGCGCAATACTTTCGTTGCGGGAATCCAACTGCCTGCGACGAAATATGCCGAGGACACCCAGGCGGCCAACTTTTTCGGCCGCCTGACGGGGGAGTTGGATCGTGCGCCGGGCATACAGTCCGCCTCGGGAATCACGACCCTGCTGCTGGACCGCCTGCCCAACTCCACCATCTTCCGCATTGAAGGCCGTGCCGACCCCATCTACACGCCGCTCACGGTCGACGCAGTTACGCCCAATTTCTTCGCGGCGGTTCGGATTCCGCTGCTCCGAGGGCGCTACTTCGACGCCGGGGATCGCGCCGGCGCCTTGCCCGTGGTCATCATCAATGCCGCCACGGCCAACCGATATTGGCCGAACGAGGATCCCATAGGCAAGCGTTTCACTTTCAACGTGTCGGGCGGCGGAGCGGTGGGCCCATGGTTGACCGTCGTCGGGGTAGTTGCGGACACGCGCCGCGCCGGCGTGGACAGGCCGGTCTTCACGGAATCGTATTTCCCGCTGGCGCAGGCACCCGACCGCGAAATGGACATTGTCATCCGCGCCGACGGTGGCGCGGCCCAGGCCCGGGCTGCCCTGAGCGCCGTCCTGCACAACCTGGACAAGGATCAGCCGATTGCCACGTTCGCGAAACTCGACGCGGCTCTGGGCGAGCGCGTCGCCTCGCGCCGGTTCACGGCGTGGCTGCTGTCGCTTTTCGCCGCCGCCGCGCTGTGCATCTCGGGAGTTGGTCTCTATGGCCTGATCTCGTTTCTGGTCGCGCAGCGCCGCAACGAGTTTGGACTACGCGTGGCTCTCGGCGCGCAGCCTCGCGATATCCTCCGTCTGGTCCTTGGGCAGGTGATGACGCTGGGGGCGATTGGTCTGGCGATCGGACTCGGGTGTGCCCTGGCGCTGAGCCGCGCCTTATCCGCGCTGCTGTTCGGCATTTCGCGCTTCGACCCGGGCAGCTATCTGCTCGCTTGTATCGCTCTGGCTGCGATCTGCCTTGCCGCCGCCATACCCCCGGCCCGCCGCGCTCTCCGCGCGGACCCCGTGAAGTCCCTGCAGTCCGAGTAGGGGTTCGCGACGTAGAAGTCAAACCGCCACATTCAAAACGTACCGCTACGCAAGGCCGGAGGGCGGGCTTCAAGCCCGCGCTCCGCGGTATCTATGTCGCTCGAGAGCGGCTTCCGCTATAATGCCTTCAAAATGCCATCCGGGGTACGGTGGGACCAGGTCGCGGCGAAGGTTGTGGACCGGGTAGGTAGCACCGCCGGCCGGGTGGGCGGGTTTTGGACCCGTGTCACCGAGGGCCTCGCCGCCGAAGACCTGTGGGCCCAGTTCACGAGCGGGGCCCGCGCCAGCTACGACCTGTACGCCGCGGAACTGGACTGGTCCCGATTCGAGGGTCACCACGGCCCCAAGCGTACCGTGGCCATCGCACGAGCCCTGTTCTGGGCTATGCTGCTGAAGCTCTCGCCTCCGCGGCGCCTGTTTCTCCTGATCGTTTTGGCTCTTCCTCCGCTGGCCGCCGTGATCACTCAGACGGAAGCCCTCCTTCTGCTACTACCAATCGGGCTGATGATTCTGCTGGCCCTGGAACTGGCCGACCGCGTGACCATGAAGCGCGACCTCGAGATCGCCCGCGACATACAACGCTGGCTGGTGCCGTCCACGCCTCCCAGCCTCCCGGGAATCGACATCGCCTTTGCGACGCGGCCCGCGAACACCGTCTCGGGCGACTACTATGATGCCTTCCCCCGGCCCGGCGACCGCCTCATGCTGGCCGTGGCGGACGTGGCTGGAAAGAGCGTTCCGGCCGCACTGCTGATGGCGACCATCCAGGCCAGCCTGCGTACGCTGGCGGAGGAGCGGGCCACCTTGCTCGAGTTGGTGAAGGGATTGAACCGCTACGCGTCCGCGCACAGCCTGGCGGGAGCGCGGTTCACCACCGCTTTTCTCGCGGAGCTGGATCTCACCACTTTGGAACTGGCCTATGTCAACGCAGGGCACGTCCCGCCCGTGCTCGTGAGAGCCTCCGGAGGCTTCGAACGCCTCGAGGACGGCGGCCTGCCACTCGGAATCCGGGCGGAGGCCTCGTACGACTCGGGGCGGGTCAAGCTGGAGCGGGGCGACCTGCTCGCGATCCTCACCGATGGCGTCACGGAGGCCGAAAACGAGCGCGGCGAGGAATACGGCGAAGAGCGACTGCTGGAACTGTTCGGAAGGCCGGCGCAGGCCAGCGCGGGTGCCGCGTTGAAGGAGATCATGTCCGCAGTGGACGCGTTCGTCGGCGCCGCTCGCCAGCACGACGACATTACGGCGTTGGTCCTGCTGCTGCCGAGGTAGCGCGTGGGGCAGGACTCCAGTCCTGCAGCGGGTCTCCAGACCCGCCTCCGTCCGGCGCATCTCTGGAGAGCCACCGTGGCGTAGGCACTCTTGCCTGCCGCGTCGAGACTCCTCTCGACGCCAACTTGCCCACAAGAGCGCCGGTCACGGCAGGCCGCAGCCCGCGCCACTCAGTTGTCCCGACCTACACATGAGCAACGCCTGAATAAAGGCGTCTATGTTTAAGAAGATGAGTGCCCCAGCCCGCAGGCTGGTATTCTCTTAGGGAGGTCCACTATG
>CAZBQQ010000004.1:82114-86219 GCA_964493965.1 uncultured Solibacteraceae bacterium | reverse complement strand
AGCTCCGTGTTTGAGAATCGGTGGCGCTGCTGACCTTCGTAGTAACGGAAGGAGAGTAGCGGGGGTTGGCCGGGCGCGATCTCGACTTGGGGCGAGACGCGCTCTGACGGCGTCATGGCGAGCTCGACGACCTGACCGGAAGCGGCGATCTCCTTGGTCAGGCGGTCGAGTGCGCCGCCTGCGGCAATCGTCAGCAAGATGAAGACGATCATGGTTCCTCCAACTCCTTTAGCGCCTTTTGGGCGAGGGGAAGGCCGGGCTTGCGAGTCAGCAGGGCGCGCATCACGTCGCGCGCCTTTTCGCGTTCGCCCAGGCGGACCCAGGTGCGCGCCAGATTCAGGTACAGCGTGTCGTCGTCGGGCGCGACTTTGATTCCATACTGAAACGCGGCGATGGCGTCGTTGGTCTGGCCGATGTTGGCGTAGAGAACCGCCAGATTGTTGATGGCCGAGGTGTCGTCGCGGCGCACGGAAATGGCCTGCTCGAACAGATGGCGCGCCTCGTCGGTGTGGCCGGCCTGAGCGAGCAGGAGCCCCAGTCCGTTGGCGGCGCCGCCACTGCGCGGGTCGGCAGCCAGCGCGCGGCGGTATAGGCGCTCGGCCTCGGCGGTGTTGCCGAGTTTTTCGTGCATGCGCGCGGCGTTCTCGAGCGCGTAGGGAAGGTCCGGCCCGAGCGCGAGCGCCTTTTCGTACATGCTCAGGGCTTCGCGATGGTTGCCCGCGGCGGCCTCGACGCCACCGAGATCGTTCCAGGCCTCGGGCGAATCGGGGTCGAGGCGAGTGACCTTTTCGATGGCCTCGCGCGCGGGTGTCAGGCGGTTGGCTTGGAGGTGGATGCGGCCGATGGCCAGCAGCGTTTTGGCGTTTTCCGGCGAGCGGCGCGAGGCTTCCTCCAAGTACGGGAGGGCCTGCTCTCCGTAGCCCGCCATCCAGAGGGCTCCGCCGATTTTGAAATAGTCGCGGGCGGGCTGGCCGTGATAGATGCCTTCGAAGGGCAGGGCACGCCGGTCTGGAATGGGGCCTTCTACGGTGCGGAGGTCGGCCTGCAGGGTGCGCACATCCGGCGGTTCGGCGTAGATCTTGCGGGCGCGGCCCGCGGTATCGATGAGCAGATAGAGAGGCGTGGTGAGGTCTACGCGATAGTCGAACAGGTAGCGGCGGAAGATGGCGTAGGCGGCGGCGAGGTCCGGGGGGGCGGTGCGTAGATCGAGAGCCTGGGTGGGGGTGGAATACTGCGGCACGGGCTCGCCGGCGTGGAGCACCAGCAACGCTGGGCCTTTTCTTTGCTCGGGCAGGGGCACCGGCTCCCAGAGCCAGGTGGTGAAGGGGCGGGCTTGGTTGTCTACGGCCGGGTCTTGCGTCGAGACGAGTCTCGACGCGGCAGGCTTGAGAGCCTGCGCCACGGGGGGGGTAACCGCGTCTTCGGTGATTTGATAGAGGAAGCCGGCTTCTAGCGGGGGCAATTGCTGAACCGCACCGTTGGGCCAGATGATGCGGACCTTCTCCGCTCGCGGTTTGTCGGCGAGACCGAAATGCAGGCGCTTGGTGTGTTGCGAGAGATAGGCCGATCCGGCGACGACCCACTTCACCTGGCCATCCACCTCAACTCGCGCGCCGATGGCGTCGCGGTTGGATTTCGTTCCGCGCAGCTCAAGGGCGAGGCGCTGCTTTCCCTGCCCGCAGACATTCTGGAAGAGCCGGATCTGCGGGCCCATGCGGCTTTTGAGCACCAGATCCACGTTCCCGTCGCCGTCGAAATCGAGGAAGCCGAAGGCGCGGCTGTCTTCGGCGCGATCGATTCCGCTGGCGGCCGAAAAGTCGTAGTAGCGGCCGGCGCGGCGCGCGTAGAACACGTTCGGCTCCGGGGCCGCCCAGCTGTAATCCTGGCGGATTAACTGGTTGATGGAATTCCAGCCGTCTTCGTAAGCCAGCGACCGCCCGCTCCCGGCCGGCGACTTAGACACCACTTGCCGGTAGAAGTAACTCATCAGGTCGGTTCGGCTGTTGTTCGTCAACATGCCGCAGGAAATATAGATTTCGGGCGTACCGTCATTATCGAAATCGCAGCCGTCGCAGGACCAGGACCATGCGCCCATCTCGACGCCCTGCGAATCCGCGGTGTAAGTGAACGTGCCGTCGCCGTTGTTGTGGAACAGCGAATTGCCCTTGACGTGGCGGCGGTAGAGGTCTCGCAACGCCGGGTCCGCCTTGGCCGGGCCGAAGGCGGGATGGTTCACGATCCTCTGGCCGCAGGCGCTCCACATATTCGACACCAGCAGGTCGGGACGGCCGTCGCCATCGTAATCGAGCCACGCGGCACTCATGCCCGGGCCGATGTCGAGCACGCCGGCCTCCCCGGCCACGTCGCGGAAGTGGCCTTCGGTGTTCCGGTAGAGGTTCTTGCGGCCGAAGTCGTTGGCCACGCAGAGGTCGGGCCAGCCGTCGCCGTTATAGTCGCACCAGGCGCCGGCGAAGCTGAAGCGATTGTTGTTGTGATCCATGCCGGTCGCGGCGGTCACGTCTTCGAAGTAAGGCGGGTCCTGATCGAGCCGGTTGCGGAAGAGGAAATTCGGCGGGCCGTTCTGCGCGTCGTGATAGGGAGTCGGATAGCGGTACGTAGCTTCACTCTGAAAGTATACGTAGCTGCAAAGGTAGATATCGAGGCGGCCGTCGCGGTCATAATCGGCGGCGGAGACGCTGGTGAAGGTGCCCTGCGGAGCGCTGGCGAAGCGGAACGCCCCGGGCAGCAGCGTGAAGTGGCCCTTGCCGTCGTTGAGGAAAAGCATGGGCTGGCCGGGCCGCAGCAGCACCAGATCCTGACACCCGGAATTGCGCAGATCGACGAACAAGGCGCTGGCGGTGTTGTCGAGGATGTCGAGCCCGGCCTGCTTCGAGATGTCGCGGAAGCGGCCCGTTCCATCATTCTTGTAGAGGCGGTTGGGCAGGCCGCCGGGCTGGCAGACGTAGACCTCGTCGAGGCCGTCGTTATCGATGTCGGCCACGGCGATGCCGTTCTCACCGTAGACGTCGACGCCGCAGGCGGGGTCGAGGCGCGAGCGCCAGTAAGGAACGCCCCGTGTGAGCTGTTCCTCGAAAGACGCGATACCCGCGAAGGCCGCGCCGGTGACGTCGCGAAACCACGGGCTGGGGGCGTGGGTGCGCGTCTCCTCGATCGGATCGAGGCGCGTGATCAGGCCGTCGCTCCAGGTCTGCTTCCAGATGCCGATGCGGTGCTCGATGCGGCCCGCGTTCTGGCTGCGGATGTCGTAGCGGACGCGTTCGTCCGGCAGTCTGTAGAACCGCGCGCGGCGGATGGTGCCGAGCGAGGCCCGCCATTTTGTCCAGCCGGAGGCGATGTCTCCGGCGCTGCTGTAGACCGCGGACTCGACGTCAGGCCCGATGCTCTTGTATTCGGCGGGCGCGGGCGATGATCCGCCGCACGCGGGGGCCAGCGGGAGGTCGCCGGTCTCGAGCGCTGACGCCAGGCTCGCTTCGATCTGCTTTGCGGTTTTCTCCTCGGGAAACTCGTCGGTGCCGGGCTCCGCGAAGGCCATGACGGCCGCGTAGGAGGGCTCCTGCTTGAACTTCACGGGGAAAGGCGACGACGCGAAGCCGGGCACGCTGTAGAGCGGCGCTGCGCAAACCGCCAGGAAGTCGCGGCGCCTCATGGGCCGGTCTCCGCCGCGGTCAGACGCTGGTGCTCGGCTCGCTCCGCCTGCGCCTGGTCGGGCTTGCCGAGCCGGTCGTACACGCGGGCAAGTTGGAAATGCGCCGGGGCGTTCTTGGGATTCAGTTCCACGCTGCGCGCCAGTTCCGCCCCCGCCGCTGGCCACTCGCGCCTCTCGGCGAGCAACACGCCGAGCTCATAATGCGACTGCCAGTAATGGTCGTTGAGTTGGATGGAGCGGCGCAGCTCCGCCTCGATCTTTGCGGGCTCGCCCCCGGCGGCGGCGAGCGCCTTGGCGTACAGGCACGCAGGCAGGTAGTTCGCCGGCTCGGCCCTCTCCCAGGCTGCGTAGGCGGCGACGATGCGGGGCAGGCGGTCGCCGGCCTGGTCGAGCATGCGGGCCAGAAAGGTGTAAGGCTGCTCGATGGAAGGATCGATG
>CAZBQQ010000004.1:59825-82014 GCA_964493965.1 uncultured Solibacteraceae bacterium | reverse complement strand
GCTGCTCGATGGAAGGATCGATGCGGGTGACTTCGAGGTATGCGTCGATGGCATCGATGAAGCGGCGTTGCCCGTAGGCCGCGACCCCGTAGGCGAGATGCATCTGCGCGCTCGACGCCCAGCGGCGGCGGCCCTGGTCGAAGCTGGCGAGAGCGCCGGAAAAGTCACCCTTCTGAAGCTGGAGTTGGCCTAGGTCGAAGACGAAGGATTCCGTCTTCGGATCGGCTTCCACCGCTTTGCGAAATTCGCGGAGGGCGTCTTCGGGCCGGTTGGCCGCGGCATACGCGTGGCCGAGGAAGTTGGCCGCGCGGGCTGAAGCCTGGGGATCGGCGGCGCCGGTGGCTGCGAATCGCTGCTCCCAATCGGCGGCATTCTTGAAGTCGCCAGTCTCGGAGTAGAAGACGGCGAGCGCGTGCTCCACGGCGGGATTCGCGGGCGCCAGAGAGGCAGCGCGTTCGGCGGCCTCGTTTGCGGGCTTCGTCTCCTTTGCGTGAAGGTAGGTTTGCGCCAGCGCCACCCAGACCAACGCGTTGTCGGGTTTCAGACGGGAGGCGTTTTCCAGGCTCTGCCGGGCTTGAACGAGGTCATTGCTGTTGAGCGCCAGCAGGCCGCGACGGAATTCGGCCTCGAAGGACTCCTGCGCCGCAAGCGCCGCTGCCAACACAGATAGCAAAAGTACCAACCACCATCTCACGCGGACCTCGCTCCTGGCCACATTCCAGTGTAGTGCGCCGCGGGCCGCTCCCTGACGGTCGCGGTTCGGTGCTCGAAAACTGCGCGCGCCGCTCCCTGACGGTCGCGGCTCGGCAAGAAAAAGCCCCCGCCACGAGGACGGGGGCTTGTCTTAAAGGTACTACTTGATTTAGAACCTCAGGCGGAGAGAGAGCTGGAAGTGCCGCTCGGTTCCGGGTAGGGTGGATGTGACCCTGCCGAGGTTCCCTTGGCCGATAATCTGCCCGGACGAGTTGAACTGCGCGTCCGACAGGTTGAGGTCTGGCAAGCTGAACTGCGGCGTATTGGTCAGGTTCAAGGCCTCTGCGCGGAACTGCATGTTCCACCGTTCGGTGAACTGGAATTCCTTGAACAGAGAGAAATCGAGGTTCTTCAGGGGAGGACCGGTGTTGCTCTGGAGACCGAGGTTGCCACCGGTCCCGGGAGCCGCAACGGCGAGGGCGGTCCAGTCAAACCAGTCGGCTGGCGTGCGCCCGCCGGACGGGGCATTGTTGGGATTCTTGCCCGAAACCAGATCGGGCATGCAGCGGCTCCATTGCCCGACGCAGTTGTTGCCGTCGATAGTGAACGGCTGGCCGCTGTGAAGCGTGAGAATGCCGTTCAGCGACCAGTTGGCGGCCAGAGCGTTGGTGATGCCGTTCATGCTGCTGCCATACTTCTTGCCCTTGCCGAAGGGGACGTCATAGGAGAAGCTGGTGACGAAGTTGTGGCGGATATCCCACGAAGCACTGGAATAGCTGGTCCCGTAGTTCCTGGGATCGAGGGTGCCGAGTCCACCCGAACCGCTCAGCGTGGTGCCGCTGTTGGCGAGAGCGTGCCCATAGGTATACGACGCCAGCAACTGCAAGCCCCCGGAAAGGCGCTTGGTGAGCGTTGCGGTCATGCCGGCGTAGTTGCCGAAGCCGAACGATGCCGTGCCGTTCAGGCCGAAGATGTACGGGACGGGCCTGGTGGCATCGCAACTGGTGTTGGCGATGGGGCTGTTCGGGCACGCGTTCTGATCGGGCTGAAGCAGCGCGTGGGCGGTGTGATTCCCCACGTAGGCGAGCTCCAAGGCCATCTGGCCGGGCAGTTCGCGTTGAATGGCGACGTTCCACTTGTGAACGAGAGTGTTCCGGAAGTCCGTAGCCAGGCTCCGGAAGCTGATGGGCGCGGGCAGAGAGAACACGTTCGACGGATAGCCCGTCTGAATGCCGTTCAGGTAACTGCCGCCGCCGAAGTACGGATTCGCGCTCCAGACGCTCTGGCTGGGATTGCGGAACAACTGGGGCGACTCGTTGAACGGCACGGACTCACCGCGGTTGGGATTGCCGCCTTGCTGTTCTTCACCGCCGTAGAAGATACCGTATCCGAGACGGATCACGGTCTTCTCCTTCCAGTTGTAGGCGATGCCGATACGGGGGCCGAAGTCCGCCTTGTCCCAGGGGATCAGGTAGTTGGAGGCCTGACCACGCTGTACCGTGACGTTCGGGAAGGCGGTGGCGAAGTTGGGCGGCAGCGGTGCATCCTGGTTCGGTCCTTTCGGAATGACCAGGGTCAGCGTGTCGTATACGAAGTTCGACTGGCGGCCGAAACCTTCGCCGATCGGGGAGAAGAGCTCATACCGCAGGCCCAGGCTAAGGGTGAGGTGAGGTGTCACCTTCCAGTCGTCCTGGCCATAGAACGCGTAGCCCCACTTCTGAGACGAGATGAAATTGTTGGTCGAAATCTGGCCCCAATTGACCGCGCCGAGCAGGAAGGAGGCCATCTGGTCGCCGCTGGCGGTGGAGGTCAGAGAAGACCCGTTCGACGTTTCGTTCTGCGTGAAGTACATCTCGCCGTGCGGGTACGGCACCTGGAAGAAGGGGAAGCGAATCTGACGGATTTCCGCGCCGAACTTCAAGGCGTGGCTTCCCTTGGTGATGGCAACGTTCTGGATGAAATCCCAAACGTTGCTGTACTCCTTGGAGGGCAGCCAGTCGTTGGCGCCGATCTGGCTATAGGTCTGACCAGGGTACTGCGTCTGGTATGAGGTGCCGAACGTGATCTGAGGCAGGCCGCCGTTCAGCGCCGTCATCGGATTGTAACCGCCGATACCGAAGGCCTTGAACTCGTCCGTATTGGAGTTGGCCGTCTGAATACGAGACGTCACCAAGCGCGTGAAGGCAAGGCGCGTTTCGGAGATGAGGTTGGGGCTCCAGACGCGGGTGTAGCTGGCCATCGCGTTCCGATTCAGGTCCTGTTCCGGGACGCCGGCGAAAGTCGCGCCATCAAGCGCGCCCGGGAACGGCGCGGTATTGGTCTTGTTGGTGTTGGACCAGCTCAAGGTACCGAACAGGCTGTCCTTGTCCGACAGCCGGTGGTCGATCCGAAGGTCTCCCTGATCGGTGACCCAACTGCCGGGAGTGGACACGAAGTAGTCGTTCTGCGGGTAGCCAGAGGTGTAATCCAAGGGCTGATTCGTCGCCGGGTACAAGGCCGCGATCTTTTTGGCGACCGGATCGATCATGTTGGAGGGAATCCTATTGCCCGGGAACGCGGAGCGTGTGGCGGTCTTGCCGTCGGCCGAAAGGACCGTGCTGGTTGGATCGTAGATTGTTTTTGGCAGCGCGGAGAAATCCCCTCCAATCATGGCTGCGGTGGGGATGGTATAGTTTCCGGCATTGCCGAGATTCTGGATCACGCCGCCGGCCGCGATGATACGGGTGCCCTGGTAGTCGCCGAAGATGAAGGTCCGGTTCTTGATGATCGGACCGCCGACTGCCGCGCCGAATTGGTTCTGTTCGAACTGGCCGCGCTGAGTGCCGGACGCGTTGTACTCCCACCGGTTCGCGTCGAGTCTCTTGTTCTGCAGAATCTCGAAAACCGTTCCGTGGAGGTCGTTGGTGCCGGACTTGATGGTGACGTTCACGACGCCGCCGGCGCCGCGGCCGTACTCGGCGTTGTATCCGTTGGTCAGCACGCGCATCTCGCCGATGGCCTCGACCGACGGGCCGATGACGTAGGCGGTCTGATTCAGGAAGTCGATGACGTTGACGTTGTTGTCGACGCCGTTCAGAAGGAAGTTATTCTGCCCGTTCGAACGGACGCCGTTGGCGGAGAAACCGCCGCCGACCGCGTCGCGGGCGCCATTTTCGGCCGTAAGGATGCCGGGAGACAAGCGGGCCAAGAAGGCGAAGTCCCGCTGGCCGCCGAGCGGCAGATCCGCCATGCTCTTGCTGTTCAGATCGGCGCCGAGCGTGGTGTTCTCGGTTTGCAGCAGCGGCGCCTGGGAAGTAACTTCGACCGACTGCGAAATCTCACCAACAGGAAGCGTGAGATTGACGCCCATGCGGTCGCCTGCGGTGACGATGATGTTCTGCTGTTCGACGCGGCGGAACCCCTGCGCCTCCGCGGCGATGGTGTACGTTCCCGGCTTCAAAGCCGGTCTGGTGTATGCGCCATCCTCGGCCGTCGTTACGTTGTAGACCAGGCCCGTAGCGACCTCCGTGATGGTTATCTTTACGTTCGGCACGACAGCGCCCTGCTGGTCGGTGACCGTGCCGGTGATGGTGCCCAAATCGCGTTGGGCAAGAGCGACGGTTGCGAAGACTAATACGAGAACCGCGGGCAGCAAACACGGCCGCAGGCGGCTCCAGAACGTTCCTACCATTCCCACGTGCATTTTGACCCCTTCCTCACTTTCGAGAGATTCGTGGCCCGTACTCGCTTACGCTTGGAGGCAGCGGAAAACGTTTCCACATTGGGCTGCGGTTAGTGTAAAACGATTAACGAGACGAGTCAAGGGCCAACTTTGAGGGGTATCGCGGGGACGCCTGTTTGCACTGCGGCGGCCTGCAGTAAACGTCTTAAAAACAGCTACTTAGGGGCTGCGCTGCGGTTTGATCCGATCCCGTCCGGCGTGCGGTTTTTCTTCGCCCTGCGCTGCCATGGCGGAAGGCGGAGGAGCTCCGGATACAAATGTAAGCGATTTACAGATCCCAAACAGGACCGGGCGCAACGGAGCCTTATCTCTATAAAGCTCAATCTGTTGCAGCGTGGCAGGGGCTGGCCGTCGAGGCCCGGATCACCAGCGAGGTGCCTACACGAAACTCCGCGCCCATACCGGGGGTCTGGATCAATTGCAGGAGCGCGTCGCAGGCCGCCGAGGCGACCTCCGTGCGGAGCAACCTCACCGTGGTCAGCGGCGGCTCGGTGAACTCCGCCATCTGGATATCGTCGAATCCCACCACCGAGATATCCTCGGGCACACGCAGCCCGCACTGGCGGATGGCGCGAAGCGCCCCGATGGCGGTCAGATCGTTGGAGGCGACCACGGCCGTCGGGCGCGGCCTGCGTTCCAGCAAGTGGAGCATGGCCTGGAGGCCGCCATCGACCTTGTGGTTGCCCTCTTCCATCATGGCCTCGGGTTCGGCGCCGCTCGCACCAATTCGCAATTGCTCCAGGAATGCATCGCGCCGTTCCTGTACCGAATCCAGGCGCAAGGGACCGGAGATGAAGCCTATGCGGCTATGCCCGAGGGACTGCAGATGCTCCACCGCCTGCGCAATTCCGTGTGCATAATCGACCTTGACGTTGCTCACGTCCCGGCCGATCTTCCCCACATCGAGGAACACCAGCGGAACCCTGCGCCGCGAGAAGCCTTCCGCCAGAGAAGGGTCGACTTCCGAGGTGATGATCGCCACGCCGTCGATCTTGCGCTCGATCATCCTTCGCACCGAGAGCGCGGTCCGCGCGGGATCGTAATTGGTGGAAGCGACGAAGACGTCGTAACCGTTTTGAAGCGCGACTTCCTCGAAGCCCTTGATCAGTTCCGGAAAGAACGGATTGGTGATATCCGACACCACCAGGCCCAGCATGCGGCTGTGTCCCGACACCAGCGACTGGGCGTTGATATTAGGCCGGTAGCCGAGTTCTTCGATGGCTTTGCGCACCCGCGCCGCAGTTTCGGGGTTCAGGCGCGGGCTGTTGTGCAGCGTGCGTGAAACTGTCGCGATCCCAACGCCCGCCCGCTTCGCGACGTCCTTGATGGTCATCTTCCGTTCCTAGGTGCCAGTCTACATCAGACCAGCCACAAAATTGCGAGTTTTGATTTGTCCCGGGTGCGCGACGCGTTTCAGAACGCGATCGTGAGGGAGCGGACCCGGCTAAGGCGCGCTGATCGGCTCGCTTGCGCGCGGGGTTCGGTGCGGATGCCGGCGCCGGATGCGCGCCATCGAAGTGGATGTCGGGCGCGGAGCGGGGCTGAAGCCCCGCGCGGGCTCAAGCCCGCCCTCCAGCTTCACTCTGAAGCGGCTTGCGCAGTGGTACGTTCGGTGCCCCTCCGTTTGTCCCCAGGCGGAAAAGGCTGTAAGCTGTGGACTGCCGCCAGCGAACCGGCGGCGATGTTATGACCCGGAGAACGCTGTTTAGGATTCTGGCCGCGGCTGTATCCCAGCGGCTGGGGGCGGTTGCTCCCCCGGCCCGCAAGCCGGCGAGAAGGATCGTCCTGATCACGCTGGGCGGGATACGCCGACAGGAGAGCTGGTCGGAACCGGGGCTGCGCTACATCCCGCACCTCTACAACCACCTGCTGCCGCAGTCGCTGTTTTATCCCTACACCGTCAATGAAGGCGTCACCTCGCACTTCAACACCATCGCCAGCGTGCTGACCGGAGTCTGGCAGCACGTGGACGATTGGGGCGGCGACAAGCCGGGAAGCCCGACGCTGTTTCACCAGTTCCTGTCGCAGACCGGCGCGGGACCGGAGCAGACCTGGGTGGTCACCAGCAACAAGCAACTCACAGCCAACATCAGTCCCGGCGTGAACGTCATCCTGTCGAAGCAGCTCATGGTGGAAGCGGTGGAGCGCATCATCACGGGGCAAAGCGCGCGCGGCCGCCTGGAGCGCGAGCAGATCCTCCAGGAGATGACCGCGGTTCTGGAAACCGATTCCGAGCGGATCGGATGGGGTGTCCCTTCGGAGTCCGTCTTCCGCGATCCGGAGGTGAAGCAGACGTTCCTGGCGGCGCTGGCCCGGTTCATCCGCGGCAATGAGGCGCCGGCGACGGGCGACGAGCTCACGTTCTTGATCGCGCGCGAGGTGCTCCAGCGGCTGGCGCCGGCCATGCTCATGATCAATTTCTCCGATATGGAAGTGGCGCATTCCGGGAGTTACTCGCTTCACGTCGGCGGCATCACACGCGCCGATATGGCCTGCTATCGAATGTGGGAGTTCATACGGTCCTCGGAAGCGCTGCGCGACAACACGACGCTGGTGATCATGAACGAATTCGGGCGCGATCCGGACGGCTCGAGCACCAACGGGTTCTTCAACCATCGCACCGACACCGAATCCTGCCGGCTGGCCTGGACCATGGTGCTGGGGCCGGCCTCGGGAAAGCCGGCCGTGGTGGAACGGCCCATGCGCCAGATCGACCTGACGCCCTCGATCGCCGCGTGGATGGGGTTCGACTGTGGGAAGACGCCGGGCTCCCGGCTGCCCGAGTTCCATGCCTGACGAACTGCGCATACCCGCCGATCTGATCCGCCGCCTGCCGGCCACCTTCGGTCCGGCCCTGAACGATCAGCTCAGGCAATCGGAGCTTCTTTTTCCCGCCGAGCGAAGGCAGCTCGAGGCCCAGCTCAAGTGGCTCGCTCAATTGCCCCGCGCGGAGTTCGACAAGCTCTTCGCTCCGCTGCTCGAGGTGGAGAGCCGCATGGATCTGCACTGGGATTCGAGCGCGGCGGGAATGAGCGTGCGCGACGTGGGGATTCTGGCACGCTCGCCGCTCTATCCGCAGTGGCGCACGGAGGTGGAGCGAGTCTTCGCCAGGATCGACGCGGCGGCGGAGCAGCCCGGGGACTTACAGAACCTGCCGCGCCTGCTGGTGTGCGTTCTACCCGCCGGGCTCTCTGTCAAAGACCAGCCGTTGTGGCCCGAACTGAGCGCACAGGGGACATGGCTTTCGCTCGACCGGCCTTTCGGCGAGATGCTGCCGCAATTCGCCGAGGCGCTGGCGAAACGCGTCTGCCCGCCGGGGCTCGAGGAAGATGAGCGCACGTGGGTGATCGAATGCGACACACGCTTGTCTGGCCTGGACGGCGCCGCGGTTCTGTCCTGGGACGATCTGGCTGCGATGCGGCGCGAGTTCCTACGCCGGCTGAACGCGGTGCACCGGGATCTGCGGTCGGTTGACCAGACCACGGAGGAGCTCAAGCGGATCGACGTCGCGCGGCTGGTGGGGCCGGGGATAGCCGCCAACCCGCGCCTGCGGGAATTCCTGCGCTCCCTGCTGCTGAGCGGAAACGGTTCGCTGGTCTTCTGCAATTCGTTCGTCGAGTGGGGTGCATCGGAGGCGCTGCGGCGCGCGCAGCCGCAGGTTCTGATCGCATCCTTCGGGATTCGCCAGAAGCTCAAGCCGTTCAGCAGCGTGGTTCTGTTCGAGGATCAGAACCGGTCGAACCCGGCGCCCGACGAAGGAGACCCGGCGGGTTCTCTGGTGGATGCGATGGAGCTTTCGAAGTACGTCCATCTGGCCGTTCAGCGCGTGGTGCGGCGGCCGGAGCGCACGCTCACGCTGATGGCGTCATGCGATGTGAGCCGGGTGCTGGTGCTTGGCCCGAGTAAGCCCGCAGCGGGGGCGAACCTCACCGAGCTGGCGCTGCGGTGGCTCGCGTAGGGCGAGCGTACAAAACATAATTAGCCGCCGATGAACGCCGATAAAACCAAGACAAGAATTCTTATCGGCGTTCATCGGCGTTCATCGGCGTTCATCGGCGGCTCGAATGTCTTCCTGGAATTTTTCAGCAGCGTGCTCGCGTAGTCCGCCGTCGGGAGCGCGCGCCTGCCAAGCCCGCGGCGGCGGCGAACCTCACCGCGGCGAACACACAAAAAATCGCCAGGCACCGATGAGTTTCGGGCACCATGCCGGTTTTACACAGTAGAGAGGCAAGATGGGGCGGCCAATGGCGGCCCCAAAAAGGAGATGCTATGAACATCAACAACAAAACAGTCTTGATCACCGGCGCCAACCGCGGCATCGGCCGGGCGCTCGTCAATGAGGCGCTTCGGCGCGGAGCGAAGAGGGCCTATGCGGGAACGCGCAGCGCACTGCAAAATGTCGATGACCGCGTGACGCCCCTGACGTTGGACGTGACCAGTGTTTCGCAGATCCAGCGGGCGGTGGCCGAGGTCGATAGCCTCGACGTCCTCATCAACAACGCCGGCATCGCGCTCTACGACGATCTGAGCGCTTTTGAGGTCCTCGAGCAGCACCTGGCCGTCAACCTCTTCGGAGCGCTCCATGTGACCCGCGCGGCACTGCCGCTGCTAAAGCGCTCAAAAGGGGCCATCGTCAACAACCTGTCCCTGGTGGCGCTCGCCCCCTTGCCGGCCGTGCCCGCCTATTCGATTTCGAAGGCCGCCGCGTTCAACATGACGCAGTCACTGAGAGCGCTGCTGGCGCGCCAGGGCGTGACGGTCCACGGCGTCTTCCTGGGCCCTGTTGACACCGATATGACCCGCGGCTTCGAGATACCGAAGGCCTCGCCCGAATCCGTCGCGGTGGGCATCTTCGATGGATTGGAGAAAGGTGAAGAGGATATCTTCCCCGACCCGGCGTCTCAGTCCATCGCTGAGGGCTGGCGCACTGGCGTAGCCAAGGCGTTCGAGCGCCAGTACGCAGGTTTTTTGCCGCAGAACTTCTCGGATAAGTAGAAAGGACAACAAGCCATGAAGAATCCCAGTTTCACCACTACCTTCTCGGTAGACCAGAGTCCGGAAGCAGCCTTCAACGCCATCAACAATGTTCGTGGATGGTGGTCAGAAGAAATTGAAGGCAGTACCGACAAGCTTGGCGACGAGTTCACTTATCGCTACAAAGACGTCCACCACTGCAAGCTGAAGGTAATCGAAGTCATCGCCGATAAGAAAGTGGTCTGGCTCGTCCTGGACAACCACTTTAACTTCACTAAAGACGAAAGTGAGTGGACAGGCACTAAGATCACCTTCGAAGTCTCCAGGAAGGGTGACACGACGGAAGTCCACTTCAGTCACGTCGGCTTAGTGCCCGAATATGAATGTTACGGCGTCTGCTCCAACGCGTGGGGCTCCTACATCAACGGTAGTCTGCGAAGTCTGATTGCCACGGGGAAAGGGCGCCCCAACCCGAAAGAACAGAAAGCCGGCCAGGAGTAGGAGCGACTCATGAAGAAACAGGACTTCACCACCACCTTTTCGGTGGGCCAAACTCCGCAAGAGGTTTTCGACGCCATCAACAACGTTCGCGGATGGTGGTCGGAAGAAATTGAGGGTAACACCGACAAACTCGGCGCTGAGTTCAAGTTCCACTACAAGGAAGCTCACCGCAGCACTCAGAAGATCACGGAATTGGTTCCGGCCAAGAAAGTGGTGTGGCATATAACGGACGCCACACTTAACTTTGTCAAAGACAAGACAGAGTGGAAGGGCACCGACGTTGTCTTTGAGATCGCCAGGAAGGGAGACAAGACCGAGCTCCGCTTTACGCACCTCGGCCTGGTTCCCGCCTTCGAATGCTATGGTGACTGTTCCGGCGCGTGGGGCTTTTATATCAACGACAGCCTGCGGAGTTTGATCACGACGGGCAAAGGGCAACCCGCCGGGAAAGAATGAGGGGCGAGGCGCGTTGAAGGCGTGCCGCGGGAGGTCGCATAATAGTTGTAATGACAGGGGCGGAACCGTTCCATCCAGAGCAAGCCTCGGAGCGATCGGACCACGCGTTTGAACGACTCGCCGAATCGTTCCGCCGCGAACTCAGATTGCATTGTTACCGCATGCTTGGCTCCCTGCACGAAGCCGAGGACGCCGTGCAGGACACCTATTTGCGGGCCTGGCGCAGCTTCGACAGGTTCGAGTTCGACAGCGTCGACCGGCGGGGATCGTTTCGCGCGTGGCTCTACCGCATCGCCACCAACGCATGCCTGAATGCGCTTGCCAGCCGTAAGCACGTGCGGCGATTGCTTCCCGACCAGCAGTCGCCCGCCACTGTCCCCGTGGAGATGCCAAAGGGCGCCCCGCCAATCGACGTGGAGTGGCTTGAACCTTACCCGAACTCAAACCTGGAAGGGCTTGCGGACGACGCACCGAATCCGGAGGCGCGTTATACATCCCGCGAGGCCGTGCAGCTGGCTTTTGTCGCTGCGATCCAGCAGCTGCCGCCGCGCCAGCGCGCCGCAATCCTGCTGTGCGATGTGCTCGGTTGGGCTGCCGCTGAAGCCACGGCCCAACTCGGCGGCTCGACCGCCTCTATCAACAGCGCCCTGCAGCGGGCGCGCGAGACGCTTGCCAAACGCTATCCAGACGGACGGCCGTCGGTGGCGCTTCGGCCAAATCCCGCGCAGCAAGAGCTCTTCGACCACTATCTACGGGCCTGGGAAGGGCATGATCTGGACGGCTTCGTGGCCCTGCTCAAAGAGGACGCGACCTACACCATGCCGCCGTGGCGACAATGGTTTGCGGGACGCGAGGCGATCCGGTCCTTCTTCGCGATGGCTTGGAAGACTTGCAGCGGACTTCGCCTGGTGCCGACGGCTGCCAACGGGCAGCCCGCTTTCGCCGTCTACGCCCGCGCTGACGCGGACTCGCCCTGGGCCTCGCACTCCATCCACGTGCTCACGCTCGAGGATGACATGATTTCCACGCTGACGCTGTTTGTGCCGCCCACCGGCCCAAGCTTGTTTCACGCCTTTGGACTTCCGCCCAGTCTCCCGGACGCCGCGAGCGCCGAATTGCCGTCGACGCCGCCCGGCTTCTAAGACGCGGCCGCCCCTACACCATCTCCGGCGGCGCCGGTTTCACCTGGATCGAAATCGAGCGCGTGCCCAGGACGGAGTGCTTCGCCGTCAGATGGATGACACCGGCGGCCTCTTTCGCCTTCACCCAGACGGCGCCCGCGCCGCCCGACAGCGCCAGCGGATTCTCGCCGATCAGCTCGCCCGGCCCAGTCAGCGAGAACGAAAGCGCGGCCGAAGCGAAGGGACGCATATTGCCGTATTCGTCGACGACCATCAGCACCACGCGGGTCGCGTCGCGTCCGTCGCCGATGAGCTCGGTGTCGTCCGGAAGCACCTTCAGATCGACGTCCTTTGCGTTGCCGGAGAGCATCTGGGTCTTGACCAGCTTGCCGCCGATGTAGCCCTCGATCTTCACGTCGGTCCAGGGGCTGCGTTCGATCAGGTCCACCTGGAACGGCGGGTACTTGAGATGCGGGAATGTCTCCCGGTCCGGGTCGGCTTCGATCTGCAGTTTGCCGCCGTAGTAGATCTTCAGATGGTCGCAGTTGGAAAGAATCGGCACCTTGCCCACGCCGCCGGCCTCCGATTTGTCGCCCTGCGAATAGAAGAAGCCCGCCTCGAGCACCACCTGCTGTTCGGGCTCGCACTGCGAGGCGTAGAAATAGGCCGCGGGCTTGGGAATGCGAAAGATGTCGGTGACGCCGTGGTAGCAGATGTGGTCGCCCGAGCCGAAATCCTTGTGGGTGTTGTAGTCGAAGGCGCACCATCCCGTGCCACCGGCGTAACGGTCGTCCGAGGCGAGCTGGTCGTGAACCCGCGCGTGCCGGATCACGTGCTCGGCAACGCGCGAGACGTTGTCGAACCGCTTGGTGGAGAACATGTGGCCGTTGAACTCGGTGTTCATGTAGAGGGGGTGATTCGGCTCCTTTAGCGGGAAACCGAAGTCGTTCATGGTGAACACATCCTCGAGCAGCTCGGAGCCGCGCAGGTAGCGGATGCCGCCGGTCTGCCGCGCGTCGTCGAGCGAATGGGCCAGGGCGTTGGTGCGAACGTAGAAATCGTGATTGTCCTGGGATTCGTTGATGCGCACGCCCCACAGAACGATGGAGGGGTGGTTCCAATCCCGCCGGATCATCTCGCCTACGTTGCGGACCGCCAGGTCCTGCCAGGCCTTATCGCCGATGTGCTGCCAGCCCGGAATCTCCTCGAGGACCAGGAGACCCAGTTCGTCGCAGGCGTCCAGAAACGCCGGCGACTGGGGATAGTGCGACGTCCGCACGATGTTGCAGCGCAGATCGCGCCGCAGGATCCAGGCATCGCGCCGCTGCACGCGCGCGGGCATCGCGCCGCCAACATAGGGGAACGTCTGGTGCCGGTTCAGGCCGCGCAACTTGACGTGCTCGCCGTTCAGCATGAAGCCGGCCGGCGTGTAGCGCGCCTCGCGGAAGCCGATGCGGGTGTGGTACTCGTCCTTCGAACCGTCAGCGTTCGTCAGGCGAACCACCACGCTGTACAGCTTCGGATTCGTCAGACTCCAGAGCTCGATTTCAGGGAGCGAGTCGAGGCTTAGATCGGTGTACTCGGCCTGGCCCTCGACCTTGGCGCTGGCGGTTTTCAGCACCTTCTTACCGTCGAGCAGTTCCGCGGTAAGCGTTGCCCCGCTCGCCGGGCCTTGCAGATAGCAGCGCACGGCCACCGCGCGGTCCGCGGCCAGGGGCCGCACCGGTTTGGCGTATACGTTGTCGATATACGTCGCCGAGACGACGCGCAGTTGGACGTCGCGGTAGATGCCGCCGAAGGTCAGGTAGTCGATCCGGAATCCGAAGGGCGGAATGTCGGCGCGCTCCCTCGAATCCAGTTCCACGGCGATGACGTTGTCGCCATCGAACTTCAGATGCGGGGTGAGGTCGAAGCTGAAGGGAGTGTAGCCGCCCTTGTACTCTTCGAACTTGTGCCCGTTGACCGTGACGGTGGAGGCGGTCATGGCGCCGCCGAAATCCAGGAAGACGCGCTTGCCCTTCCAGGCGGGCATGGCCCGAAAGTGACGGCGGTAGGCGGAGACGAACTGAAACTCCGCTTCGTCGAAACTGTTCCAGGGCAGCCGGATGTTGGCGTGAGGCAGGGTGATCTTCTGCCAGGCGGAATCGTCGAAGGCGGGGTCCGAGACGCCCGGGTGCGCCTTGCCGCCGAACAGCCAGTTGCGGTTCAGTTCGTATACGCGGCGGTTGGGATCGGGTGGGGGACCTGCGTGCCTGGTCTGAGCCGCCAGCACTCCGGCCGCGGTGGACCCAAGGAGGAACATACGGCGATCGAGTTGTTTCATTGATGGCTAAGCTAGCACAATTCGGACCTCGTGGAAAGCGTTTCCACGCGAGGCAGGCACCGGAGGCGGAACCCACTGCTTCGTACCCTCGCGGTCGGGCTGCTCGAAGCCGGACAGGGTTTTTGGCTCCGGCTCGCCGGTGTCTAGACGTGCGGGGAGACGCCGGAGAGTTGCCCTGCCGCCGCCAGTGCTGCCTCGATCGCCGCGAAAAGGGTCTCCGCCTTGACTGGTTTGGTGACGTAGCCATCCATGCCGGCCTTGAGGCAGCGCTCGTGGTCGCCCTTCATCGCGTGCGCCGTCAAGGCGATGACGGGAAGGTGCCGGGCGGTCGAGCTTTCCCTGGCGCGGAGCGCCGCGGTTGCCTCGAAGCCGTCCATCACTGGCATTTGGACGTCCATCAGCACCAGGTCGAACGGTTCCCGATCAAGCGCTTCGAGCGCCTCCCGGCCGTCGGCGGCGACCGCCACGGTGTGCCCGCGCTTCTCCAGAAGCCTTCGGGCCAGGTGCTGATTGACGGCGTTGTCTTCCGCGAGCAGGATCCGGAGCGGGGAGCGTGCCTGTTCGGGCAGCGGTGAGGAAGCTGTGTGGGGGGGCGCGGCCGGCGCGAGGCGTTCGGACGGGTCTCGAAGCGCGTCGAGCAAGGCGCCTCTCAATTCCACCTCGCGAACCGGCTTGCTAACGGACGAAGCTCCGGGTGCGGAGACCTCGGTCGCCCGTCCGTACGGCGTCAACAGCACGACCGCGCACTTCTTCCAAGCCGGCCACAGCCCGGCGATCTCCGGCAGGCGGGTATCGGCAAGCACAATCCGGAAGGGTTCGCCGGCCCGCTCGGATTCCGTATAAGCCCGGGCCGCGCTCGAGCCGTCGGCAGCCAGGCTCACCTTCATTCCCCAACGCGACAAGGTGTCCGCCAGAACGCGGCGGCTGGCGTCGCTCGCATCCGCGACCAGAATGGGGATCCCCTGGAGGGGGCCGGTCTCTTCATCGACGGCGTCACCTTTGGCGGGCGCGGAGGCGACCTCCGCCGTGAAATGGACGTCGCAACCCCGGCCGGGTTCGCTCTCCACCCAGATCCTTCCGCGCATCATCTGAACCAGCCGCGCGGAGATGGTTAGGCCCAGGCCCGTGCCCCCGTATCGCCGCGTGGTCGAAGTGTCCCCCTGAGAGAACGCTTCGAAGATGAGCTTCTGCTTCTCGAGCGGGATGCCGATTCCCGTATCGCTCACCGTGAAGTGCAGCCGTATCCCTTCTTCGCCTGGGCCGTCATTCTCAAGCCGCAGGCACACCTCTCCCCTCTCGGTGAACTTCAGGGCGTTGCCGACCAGGTTGGTAATTACCTGGCTGAGACGCGCGGCGTCGGCGTGCACCCAGCGCGGCACGCCAGGACGGGTCTCCGCGATCAGCTCGAGGCCCTTTCCCGAAGCCCGCGGAGCGAATGCCCTGACGCTCTCCTCCAGGAAGTCGCGCAGGTCGAAATCGACGCAGTCCAATTCGAGTTTGCCGGCTTCGATTTTGGAGAAGTCGAGAATGTCGTTGATGACCGTGAGAAGGGCGTCCGCCGAGCGGCGGGCCATCAGCAGGCATTCCTCTTGTTCGGGAGAGGGACGGGCGTCGAGCGCCATGTCGATCATGCCCGCCACCCCGTTCATCGGGGTGCGGATTTCATGGCTCATGTTGGCCAGGAACTCGCTCTTGGCGCGGTTGGCCGCCTCCGCCACCTCTTTCAGCGCGGCGGTCTCGGCCAGTTGGCCCCGGATGACCTCGGTCTGCTGCTTGACGCGATGCCGCAGCACCACCACCCAGCCCAGGACGGCGAACGTGATCAGAAGCACCAGGGCCAGCACCTCGGCCGCATGCGTCGCGCTCCACCAGGAAGGATGCTCGATCACCGCCACATCCACGGGCGAGCGCAGCAGGATGCGAAATGCCCTGGGAACCGTGGCGCCCTCCCGCCGTGCGGCCTCCTGCGGGTCCACCTCCACGGAACAGATTCCGGTCAGCCCCAGTTTGCTGCCTTCCTTCCAGGCGTTCACCTGGCTACCCCTGCCCTCGTCCGGCAGGACCGCCGTGAAGACGAAGTTGCCCGACGACAGCACCAGCGTCGGGTTTTTCGCCGCGAGGTCGCGCCCGATCAACTGACCCTGAATGCGAACCAGTTGGGAATCGTGGCCGCCTCGGAAAGCCTGCTCGCCCGTTACCGGGTCGGGGTCGACCGGCTGGCCCCGCCCCGCCGCCCGGAAGGTCGCGTCGGTCAGAGTTGGTTTGTACTGCCCGATGGCAGCGAAGCCCGTGACGTCCACCCATTCTCCGGGTTTCAGAGGAGTGGTTTGGGCGGTCGCCACGCAGAGTCCCTGGCTGGCATCCGCAATGCAGAGGGACCGGCCGGGCCATTGCAGGGCGACTCGTCCTCGAACGTGCACCCGGCGGGGAAACGAGATGTTGGGGACGAAGGTCAGCAGATCGTTGATGGGGCGCACGGGCAGCGCGAAGGGATCGGCGGGTGCCGGCTCTTCGATGGTCACTTCCCGCAGGGTTGGAAAGAAGACGCGGGCGCCGGTAATCTGGCGGTTGTTGTTGAAGATCGGCGCCACGGTGGCGTGCATGCGAACCCGCGCGTCGATCAGACGGTCGTAATCCGCCCCTGGTTCGGCAACGGTGGTAGCGCGAATCTCGCCGTCGCCCAAGGCCAGGTCCACGGTCACGTTCCCACCGGAGCGGACCAGCGCGTGCACGACGCCCTCGACCTCCACATATTGCCCGTCGTCGGCTCCGGTCCGCATGTGCGCGAGGCTGACGCGCGGCGCTTCGGCGGGCACGTGCGACTGGCCGATGACGCGGATGCGGGGCTGCTCGACCACGGGCGCGAAGTCTCCCGGCCCGCTCACGCCTTCGACGTCGATGAGCGTGCCGGCGGACAACGAAGGAGAGTGCCCGGCCGGCACGGAGACGAAGATGCCGCCGCTCGAGTCGTGGACGAACAGGGCCCAGTGCCGTGCGTCGATGTAGGGATCGAAATAGGTGACGACGGCACGCAGGTGGACCGGGTAATGCCGCCGGGCTTCTTCGAGCGTCAGGCTGTGGGCCTCGCGAGCGGTGGTGATTGTACGCAGGCCCGGCGCCGGGCCCGCGGCCGCAACGCCGCTCAGCAGCAGGGCAAGCGCGACACTCCTGGTCAGGGCTCGTGGGTCCATGTCACTCTCGGGCCGCGGTTCCTCCGCACCCGGACGGATGGCAAACCGGTCCCGCGTCTTACTTATCGGCTGGCCGCGGCGGTTCCTGCAGTTGACAAAATTGCGGAGAAACATGTCCGGAGTGTCGAGAGCGGCCTACAGTCTCTCCCGCCGGGCGCCGATAGCCTTCACGTAGGCCACATCGACAGACGAGCGAAAGGCCCTGTATGGGGCCATACGGGGAACAAGCCCATGCAAGACAAGGAAGTGATTCGCGAATTCCTGGTGGAGAGTCATGAAAACCTCTCGCGTCTGGATCAGGAACTCGTCGAACTCGAGAAGCGCCCGAAGGATGCGGCGCTGCTGGCAAGCATCTTCCGCACGATGCACACCATAAAGGGCACCTGCGGATTCCTCGCGTTTTCGACTCTGGAAGCGATCGCGCACCAGGCCGAGAGCCTCTTGAGCCAGTTGCGCGACGGGCAGCGGGACCTCACTCCGGGCCTGGTGTCTCTGATTCTGGAGACCGTCGATGCCACTCGGAAGGTGCTGGCCTCGGTCGAAGCGAGTGGAGAAGAAGGGCCGGACCATTTTGAGGAGTTGACCGGACGTCTGCGCGTCGCGGCGCGATCGAAGGACGCTCCCGTTCCCGAAGCGTTGCCCGCTCCAACGCCCGCCCCGCCGGACGACGGCGGCGAACTGGCCGAGGGCAAGAAGTGCGAGGAGGACGCCACCAAGACGTCCGCGGTGGCGGATGCGAACATCCGGGTCGGCGTCGGCTTGCTGGACAAGCTCATGGACCTGGTGGGGGAACTGGTGCTGACCCGCAATCAGATCCTCCAGTTCAACACCGAGCGCGAGGATGCCGCCCTCAACGCGACCTCACAGCGGCTGAACCTGATCACCACCGAACTGCAGGAAGGCGTCATGAAGACGCGCATGCAACCGATCGGAACGGTCTGGAACAAGCTGCCGCGCGTGGTGCGCGATATGGCGGTAGCGCTCGGCAAGCAGATCCGGCTGGACATGGACGGAGCCGAGACGGAGCTCGACCGGACCATCATCGAGGCGATCAAGGACCCGCTGGTGCACCTGGTCCGCAACTCCTGCGACCACGGCATCGAGCCGGCGGAGGCGCGGGTTCGGGCGGGCAAACCGCCGACCGGCAGACTCTGCCTGCGCGCCTATCACGAAGGCGGGCAGGTGAACATCGAGATCAGCGATGACGGCGCCGGAATCGACGTCGCGCGGGTCAAGCAAAAGGCCGTAGAGAAGGGGCTGCTCAGGCAGGAACAGGCGCAGAAGCTGACCGACCGGGAGGCGCTGAGCCTGATCTTCAACCCCGGCTTCTCCACGGCGGATACCGTCACCAACGTTTCCGGGCGCGGCGTCGGCATGGACGTGGTAAAGACCCACATCGAGAAGATCGGAGGCGTGGTCGATGTGTTCAGCCGCCCGGGCGAAGGCGCCACCGTCAAGCTCAAAATCCCCCTCACCCTAGCCATCATTCCCGGCCTGGTGATCACGAGCGGCGGGGAGCGGTTCGTCATTCCCCAGGTGAGTCTGCTCGAGCTGATCCGGCTGGAGGGGGACGGCTCGGAAAAGCACATCGAACACGTGCACGGAACACCGGTTTATCGCCGGCGAGGGAGCCTGCTGCCCATCGCCTACCTGAACCAGGTGCTGGGACTGAAGTCCGCCGGGCAAGCCGAGGCGGTAAGCATGGTGGTTTTGCAGGCGGAGGACCGTCAGTTCGGGCTGGTGGTGGATGGGATCAACGACACCCAGGAAATCGTGGTCAAGCCCCTGGGAAAACAATTGAAGGGGCTGACCGTGTACGCCGGCGCCACCATCATGGGCGACGGCCGCGTGGCTCTGATCCTGGACGTGCTCGGGATCGGACAGCGCTCCGGCGTGCTGGCGGAATTCCGTGAGCAGGCGCGGGGAGCGGCGGAGCAGAAGACCCAAGCGGGCCTTGAGCAGCAGAGGCTGCTCCTGTTCCGGGCCGGCTCCTTCGAACGGCTGGCCGTGCCCCTGTCCCTGGTCGCTCGGCTGGAAGAATTCCCCCAGTCGGCGATCGAGCACGCCGGCGGATGCCAGGTGGTGCAATATCGGAACCGCATCCTCCCGCTAGTGCCGTTGCGGGCCCTGCTGGCGCCGGGCATGGCCGGCGAGGAGGAGGCGCCCGACCTGGTGCAGGTGGTCGTCTTCAACGACGGCGACCGCAGCGTTGGGCTGGTGGTCGACCAGATCCTGGATGTTGCCGAGGAAGCGGTTGCGGTGCGTCAGAAATCCGGCTTCAGAGGACTTCTCGGCTCGGCGGTCGTGGGCAAGCGAGTCACCGACTTTCTGGATCTGAACTATGTCATTCAGGAGGCCGCAAAGAACTGGGTCCACGGCGCGGGAGTGCTCGCGAGCGGCAAGCGCGTTCTGATCGCCGAAGCCTCCGCGTTCTCGCGCGGCCTGATCCGGAGCGGCCTGGACATGGCAGGCTACCAGGTCCTCGAAGCCGCCAATCTGGACGACGCGATCCGCGGCTTGGGTCAGCAGCCGGTAGACGTGGTCGTGGCCGCGCTCGATCTCCCGCCCAACGGCAGTTCGGCCCTGGTAGCCGCGATGCGCGGCCGGCCCGAGTGGGAGGCCATCCCGGTCCTGGCACTGGCGGACACGGCCGATCAGGTTCGGTTGCGACCCGGTGAGTCACAGGGCTTTCAGGATTGTCTGGTGAAGTTCGACCGGGAGGCCATGCTCGAATCGGTCGCGCGGCTGGCCTCGGCGCTGAGTTCGGCCGAGACGGCGCCCGTGTGTTCAACAGAGGAGAGATAACGTGGCTACCGGCACCGCACCCCTGAAATCCGATCTGGCCGAGACCAGCGGACAGTTCTCCACGTTCTTCGTGGCCGACCTGTTTTTCGGCGTGGACGTTCTTCGCGTGCAGGAAGTGTTGCGCTTCCAGTACATGACGCGGGTACCTCAAGCCCCCGAGGTCATCGAGGGGCTGATCAACCTGCGCGGGCAAATCGTCACCGCCATCGACATGCGGCGCCGGCTGGGGTTGCCGCCGCGCGCCGGAAACCAGGCGCCGATGAACATGGTGGTGCGCACCGAGGACGGCGCCGTCAGCTTACTGGTCGACGAGATCGGCGACGTGCTCGACGTAGACTCGGCCACCTACGAGCGGCCACCGGAGAACCTCGACCCGGCGGCCCGGAATCTCATCCGCGGCGTCTACAAACTGAAAGATCGGCTGCTCCTGATCCTCGACGCGGAGCGGACCGTGGATCTTGCTGTGGGCCGGGTGGCCTAAAGGAGGGTCTGAGCTTGGCCTTTACTTTCTTTTTCCGGGACCAGCAGGTGCTGGAGCGGGTGGTGGAACACAGCCTCCCGAGACTGGCGGGACGCAGCCACCCCCGCATCTGGGACGCCGGGGCGGCCATGGGACAGGAGCCCTACACGCTGGCCATCCTGTTCGCTGAGCGGATGGGACACTTCGCCTTCGACAATCTTCGCATCGACGCTACCGACGTCGAAAGTTCGGGCCACTTCGCCCGCATGATCGAGGCTGCCGAATACCCAGAGGACGAACTGTCGCGGTTGCCCGAGGGCATCCTCGACAGATACTTCGCGCCGAACGGCAAGCCAGGTCACTTCCGGGTGATCGACAAAGTTCGGCGGCGGGTCGCCTTTCAGCAGCACGATCTTCTGTCCTTTAGGGAGGTCGGCCAGGGGTACTTGCTGGTGGTGTGCAAGAACGTGCTGCTCCACTTCCAGCCTGCCGAAAGGATCGAGGTGCTCCGGATGTTTCACCGCGCGCTCGGCCCGGATGGCCTGCTCGCCACTGAGCAGACTCAGGAGCTGCCGCCGGAGCTTTCTTCGCTGTTCGAGCGGGTGATTCCCGACGGGCAGTTGTTCCGCAAGGTGGAGGGCGCCCTGTGCGAATCCTGACGCTCGAGAACAGCGGCCGGGTATACACCTCCCAGGTCTACCTGGTGCTCGGCGGCGCGAGCCGCCTGGAGGATGTCAACACGCTAGTGGATACCGGCCAGGATCCGGCGGTACTGGCGAGCATCGGGCGCGCGCCTACCGGCGTCGGCAAATGGCCCGTGGAACAGGTCGTGCTGACGCACGGCCATTCCGATCACTGCGCGCTGCTGCCGCAGGTCCGCGAGGCGTTCCACCCCAGAGTGTGCGCGTTCTCGCCGAATGTCTTCGGTGTCGATCGCCTGCTGTGCGATGGCGACAGGATTCGAATGGGCGACGAGGATTTCGAGGTCATCCACACACCGGGTCACAGCAGCGACTCGATCTGCCTTTACAACCAGCGCGAAGGGGTACTCTTCGCGGGCGACTCCCCCGTGCTGATCGCGATGCCGGGCGGAACTTACGAAGCCGGATTCCTGACGGCGCTCGAGAAGCTCTGCGCCCGGGATATCCGGCGGATTTACTTTGGTCACGGCGCTCCGCTGGAGGAGCGCTGCAATGAGAGATTGCGTGAATCACGGGAGATGGCCGCGGCAGGCTTGTCGGCCCTCGAAAGACAGCAACGAGTCAACAACCAGGCGCCGGTGACGGCGTAATAGCGCACATAGGAATGCAAAGGAGCAATCACAATGGCAAGAGCAAATGACGGCGGGCGAGTTCGTTCCGACCGCAACCCGTCCACCGGCGCCGCCGTTCTGGACCGTCCAGCAAGGAAAGCGCCGGGCACGGAAACCAAGAATCTACTGCAGGAGGAGATACTCCGGGTGGTCTTCGCTCTCCAGCAGGGCCGCCTCGCCGAGCGGGCGCGAGCCGACCAGTTCCAGGGTGGGGACCGCACCATCGCTGAGGGACTGAACGGAATGCTGGACGCAGTGATCAAGCCCCTGAACGTGTCCGCCGAGTATGTGGACCGCATCTCCAAGGGCGACATGCCGCCCAAGATCACCGACACATACAACGGCGACTTCAACGAGATCAAGAACAACCTCAACGCGCTGATCGAAGTCGTCCACTTGCGGAACCAGGATCTGGACGTGCTGATCAACGCCGCGATGGCGGGCAAGTTGAGCGTTCGGGCGGACGCCGACAAGTACACCGGCGAAAACGGCAAGCTCATCCGGGAAATCAACAAGTTGTTGGATACTCTTATCAAACCCTTGAACGTGTCCGCTGAGTACGTGGACCGCATCTCCAAGGGCGACATCCCGCCGAAGATCACCGACACCTACCAGGGCGACTTCAACGAGAT
>CAZBQQ010000004.1:45549-59725 GCA_964493965.1 uncultured Solibacteraceae bacterium | reverse complement strand
CAAGAACAACCTCAACGTGTGCATCGATGCCGTCAGCCGGCTGGTCGCCGATGGCATGGGGTTGACCCAGGCCATGCTCGAAGGCAAGCTGGCGGTGCGCGCCGACGCCTCCAAGCACCAGGGCGACTACCGCAAGCTGATGGAGGGCTTCAACCTCACCCTGGACAACGTCATCAAACCCCTCAACGTTTCCGCCGAGTACGTGGACCGCATCTCCAAGGGCGACATCCCGCCCAAGATCACCGACACCTACCAGGGCGACTTCAACGAGATCAAGAACAACCTCAACGTGTGCATCGATGCCGTCAGCCGGCTGGTCGCCGATGGCGTGGGATTGACCCAGGCGGCGTTAGAGGGCAAGCTGGCCACGCGCGCCGACGCCTCCAGGCACCAGGGCGACTACCGCAAAATCGTCGAAGGCGTCAACCAGACCCTCGACGCCGTGATCCGGCCCTTGAACGTCTCCGCCGAGTACGTGGACCGCATCTCGAAGGGCGACATCCCGCCCAAGATCACCGACACCTACAACGGCGATTTCAATGAAATCAAGAACAACCTGAATGCCTGCATCGACAACATCACCGCGCTGGTAACCGATGCCGGGCTGCTGGTAAAAGCGGCCGTGGAAGGCAAACTGGCCACCCGCGCCGACGCATCCAAGCACTTGGGCGACTACCGCAAGATCGTCGAAGGCGTCAACCAGACCCTGGATGCCGTAATCAGGCCCCTGAACGTTTCGGCCGAGTACGTGGATCGCATCTCGAAGGGCGACATTCCCCCCAAGATCACCGACAACTACAACGGCGATTTCAACGAGATCAAGAACAACCTCAACAACTGCATCGACAACATCCGGGCGCTGGTAACCGAGACGACATTCCTGGTAACGGCCTCCGGGGAAGGCAGGCTGGCCACCCGCGGCGACGCCACCAAGCACCAGGGCGAGTATCGCAGGATCATCGAAGGCGTCAACGAGATACTGGACGCAATCCTCATCCCCATCGGAGAAGGCAATCGCGTCCTGGCGCAGGTCAGCGCGGGCAAGATCGACGAGTTGATCGCGCAGACCTACAAGGGCGACCACGAGAAGATGAAGCAGGCGATCAACCACGTGGCTACGGTGCTGCAGGGCTTGCAGAAAGAACTGGACAGGCTCACCGCGGCATCGAGAGAAGGCCAACTCTCGGAGCGCGGCAAATCAGACCACTTCCAGGGCGCCTACGCGGGCATCGTCGAAGGCGTCAACGAAATGCTGGACGCGATCCTGCTGCCCATCGGAGAAGGCAACCGGGTCCTCGGACTGGTCCGCGGCGGCAACCTGCGGGAGAAGGTCGAGGTTGCCTGCAAGGGCGATCACGAGAAGATGAAGAACGCGATCAACGGGGTGCACACCTGGCTGACCGAACTGGTCGCGTACGTGACCAAGATCGCCAACGGCGACATGACGGCAACAGTGGCCAAGGCTTCCGAGCAGGACCAGATTCACGAGTGGCTGCTCGCGTTGAAGACCAACATCAACGGCCTGGTGGCCGATGCGGGGGCGCTGGCCAAGGCTGCCGCCGAGGGACGGGTCGGGGCCCGCGCCGATGCGTCCAAGCACCAGGGCGACTACCGCAAGATCATTGAGGGCGTCAACCAGACGCTGGATGCGATTGTGGAACCGCTCAAAGTGACGGCGCAGAATGCGACGACGCTGGCCTCCTCTTCAGAGGAGCTGACGGCGGTCAGCCAGCAAATGGCCGGCAACGCCGAAGAAACCGCCACGCAGGCCAATGTGGTGTCGGCGGCCAGCGAGGAGGTTTCGAAAAACGTTTCCTCGGTCGCCTCTGCGTCCGAGCAGATGCAGTCCTCGATCCGCGAGATTGCCAAGAACGCCAATGAGTCGGCGCGGGTGGCCAAGAACGCCGTTAGCGTGGCGCAGTCGACCAACGTGACGGTGAAGAAGCTGGGCGAATCCAGTCAGGAGATCGGCAACGTGATCAAGGTCATTACCTCGATCGCGCAGCAGACCAACCTGCTGGCCTTGAACGCCACCATCGAGGCGGCGCGCGCCGGCGAGGCCGGCAAGGGCTTCGCGGTAGTGGCCAACGAAGTCAAGGAGCTCGCCAAGCAGACCGCCAAGGCCACCGAGGATATCGGCCAGAAGATCGATGCCATTCAGGGCGACACAAAAGGCGCCGTCCAGGCGATCGAGGAGATCGGCACGATTATCAACCAGATCAACGACATCTCCAACAGCATCGCCTCGGCGGTCGAAGAGCAGACGGTGACCACCAACGAGATCGGCCGCAGCGTGACCGAAGCCGCGAAGGGGGTCAACGACATCGCCAGGAATATCGGCGGCGTGGCCGTGGCGGCGAAGAACACGACGCAGGGCGCGACCGACACGCAGAAGGCGTCGGCGGAGCTAAGCCAGATGGCGGCCCGCCTACAGACGGTCGTCGCAAAGTTCACCTTCTGATCGAAGCAAGGATCGGGAACGCGGTCTGGCGGCTGCCCATCATCCGCCGGGCCGTGTTCCCCGGTTCCATCGTACGAATGCAGGGGAAACGATGCCCAAAGCACTAATAGCGGACGATTCCAGGGCGGTCCGGATGATCCTGGCCAAGACTCTGAAAGAAATCGGGTATGAAGTTCGCGAGGCGGCGAACGGAAGACAGGCCCTGGAAGTGATGGAAGCCGAGAAGGACGCCGTGACGCTGGTTCTGGCGGACTGGAATATGCCCGAGGTCAACGGCCTCGAGCTGCTCCAACGGCTGCGCCAGGACCCGGCACTCTCTTCGCTGGTGGTGATCATGGTCACCACCGAAACCGAACTGGACCAGATGGCGACGGCCCTCGAGGCGGGGGCCAACGAGTATGTCATGAAGCCGTTCACCAAGGACATCCTGGTGGAGAAGCTCCAGCTGGTTGGAATCCACTTTTAGGGGGGCGGGCATGGCCGCGCTGAACAAGCGTCTGCTCCAGCCAGGGCAGCGGATTCGCGTGCTGGTGGTAGACGACTCGGTGGTGATCCGCCGCCTGGTGAGTCATGCGCTCGAACAGGAACCGGCGCTCGAGGTGGTGGGGGCGGCCTCCAACGGAGCGATCGCGCTCCAGCGGATCCCCCAGTTCAACCCCGACGTGCTGACGCTGGACATCGAGATGCCGGAGATGGACGGCCTGGAAACTCTGCGGCGCGTGCGCCGCGAATATCCTCAGATGCGGGTGATCATGTTCAGCACGCTCACCGAGCGCGGCGCGGCGATGACCCTGGAGGCACTAAGCCTGGGAGCCGACGACTACGTGGCCAAGGTCTCGAACGAAGGGTCGCTCGACCGCTCCATGAGGCGCCTGCGGGACGAGTTGGTCCCGAAGATCAAACAGTTCTTTCACTTGGCCGCACAGAGCCATGCGGAGCCGAGGCCCGAGGCGGCGCCGGTGGTCGCGGCCCCACCGTTCTGGCGGGCCAAACCGGTCTTCGCGAACGCGAAGTCGCTGCCCCGGGTAGTCGTGGTCGGTGTCTCTACAGGAGGCCCGGCCGCGCTGGGCGCGATTCTGCCGCAGCTGCCGGCCGGGTTCCCGCTGCCGGTTCTGGTGGTGCAGCACATGCCGCCGCTGTTCACCCGGTTCCTCGCCGAACGCCTCCACGCCACCTGCCGCCTCCCCGTCTCGGAAGCGAGCCAGGGCGTGCCAATCGAGAAGGGCAGGATCCTGATCGCGCCCGGAGACTATCATCTGAAGGTCGCTCGCGGGGACGGCCGGCCCTGCGTCTGGCTGGATCAATCGCCGCCGCAAAACTCCTGCCGTCCGGCCGTCGACGCGCTGTTTGCCTCGGCTGCGGAGGTGTACGGCGGCGCCGCGATCGCCGCGATCCTCACCGGAATGGGGCAGGATGGGTTGCGCGGCGCGCAGATTCTCAAAGCGCAGGGGGCGCGCATTCTCGCTCAGGACGAGGCCTCGAGTGTGGTTTGGGGGATGCCCGGCGCGGTGGCGAACTCGGGCCTCGCGGACCGTGTGCTGCCGCTCGATCAAGTCGTGCCGGAGATCCTGCGCCTGGCGGGGGGAGCCTAGGGAGGAACGGGATGCCAAACCAGACGCCCGTTGCGGAGATCCATTCGGACAACTACCGGTTCCTGCAGGAGCATGTCTATTCCCAGGCGGGCATCGTGCTCGAACACGACAAGCATTACCTGTTCGAGAGCCGCCTGGCTCCGATCGTCAGGCAACTCGGCCTCGGCTCGATCAACGACCTGTGCGCGCTGCTGCAGGCCACTCGCGACCAGGGGGTCGGCCGCCAAGTGGTCGAGGCCATGACCACCAACGAGACCTACTTCTTCCGCGATCCCACCCATTACGAGGCCATCCGGACCGTCCTGCTGCCCCGGCTGAAGGAGGAGCGGCAGGATACGAAACGGCTGCGGTTCTGGTCGGCCGCGGCGTCAACCGGGCAGGAAGCGTACAGCCTGGCGATGCTTCTGCTGGGCTGCGGCCTGGGCGACTGGAGCATCCAGATCCTGGGCACCGATTTTTCCTCGCAGGTCCTGGAGCGCGCCCGGTCCGGCAAGTATCAGCAGATCGAGGTGAACCGGGGCCTGCCCGCGGCTTGCCTGGTAAAGCACTTCCGCCGGGCCGGCGTGGATTGGGAGTTGAGCGAGAGCGTGCGGCGCATGGTGCGCTTCGAGCCCATCGACCTGCGCCAGAGCATGCGCGCCCTGGGGCCATTCGACCTGGTCTTCTGCCGCAACGTCATGATCTATTTCGACGCCGAAACGAAGAAGAGCATCCTGAGCGAGATCCACGGCACGCTGTTTCGAGGCGGCTGGTTGTTACTGGGCGGGGCCGAAACGGCCTTCGGAATCGAGGACAAGTTCGAACGACAGACCGTGGGTAGCGCGATCGTGTACGTTGCCCGCTAAGAGGGAGCACTATGCAGACCGAACCTGGCACACAGATACTGCCGAGCGAAGTAATACAAGTCGTCGAATCCGTCTTCGCAACCATGCTGAGCCTGACGGTGAACCAGGAGGGTACGCCGTGGTTCCCCAGCGCGGACCGGCTGACGTCCGCCCTCCACCTGGCGGGCGATTGGAACGGAGCCGTGCTGCTCGAGTGCAGCCGGAGCCAGGCTTGCCGCCTCGCCGGCCGGTTCCTTTCCCAGGACCCGCCCGAGAGCGTGGACGACGACGTACGCGATGTGCTCGGCGAACTGGCCAATATGATCGGCGGCAACCTGAAGTGCGTGCTGACGAGGGGCATCCGGCTCTCCATGCCATCGGTGGTTGATGGCAGCGACTACAGCATGCGGGTCTGCGGGGCAGAGGTCCGCGAGCGGATCGCCCTGGGGTGCGACGAGGGGCCCTTTTGGGTGACCGTGCTGGCCGCGCGGTCGTGAGACGGGGATGCCATGAAAACCATGGACGTCCGGGAGTGGACCGAAGAGTTCGGCGTGAACGTGAAGCTCTTCGACGTGCAGCACAGGCGTTTTGTCCAGATGATCACGCGCCTCGAAGCGGCCGTCGGCCGGGGGACCGCTGCCGAGGAACTGGCGGAGCTCCTCGCGGATCTCGCCGCCTATGCCCAGGAGCACTTTGCCACCGAGGAGGCGCTAATGAAAGCCTACGACTGCCCGGGGCGCGACCGCCATGCTACGGAGCACCGGCAAGCCGGCGCGGTTCTGGGCCGCCTTCAGGTTCGATGCGCGTCCGGCCAGGCGGCCCTGAGCCCCGAGGTGCTGGCCCATCTGGGGGAATGGCTCGAGGGCCACGTGCTCGAATTCGACAAGGCGTACACGGAACACCTCAACTCGCGCGGCTTGTACTGAAGTCCTCGAGCGCGGACTGGTCCGCCAGCGTCGACACGTCTCCGAGCGGCTCGCCGAGATAGCTCTGGCGGATGAGCCGCCGCACCACTTTGCCGCTTTGGGTCTTGGGCAGGGCCGCCACCACCTCGATCTTCCGGGGGCGGAAGGCCGGTCCCAGGTTCCCGGCCACGCACCCCGCGATCTCATCGAGCACGCCCGCCGTGACGGCCGCCCCTGGTTGCACCACCACGAAGGCCACAATCGCCTCGCCCTTGATCTGGTCCGGGACCCCGATGGCCGCGGCCTCCAATACTAGCGGATGCGCCAGCAGCGCCCGCTCGATTTCGCCGGGCCCGACCTTGCGGCCCGCCACGTTCATCGATTCGTCGGCGCGCCCGTGCAGAAACCAGCAGCCATCCTGGTCCACGCTCGCCCAGTCGCCGTGGTTCCACACCCCTTTCCACCTCGACCAGTAAGTATCGAGATAGCGCTGGGGATCGCCCCACACTCCGCGCGTCATCGACGGCGCGGGCCGGGTGCACACCAGGTATCCGGTCTGGCCGCGAACAGGCCGGCCATCGCCATCCACCACCTCGGTCGACATGCCGGGCGCCGGGCCGCCCAGCGAGCAGGACTTCAGCGCCTGCATAGGCATCGGCTGCAGGAAGCAGCCGATGATTTCCGTCCCTCCAGAGATGTTGATGATCGGCAGCTTGCCGCCCCCGACGTTCTCGAAGAACCACCGGTATGAGGCCTCGTCCCAAGGCTCGCCGGTCGACCCGAGCAGCCTCAGCGAGCTCAGATCCGAGCGGCGCGGCGTCTCGCTCCCGTGCTTCATCGCCATCCGCACGGCGGTCGGCGAGACTCCGAACACGTTGATGCGATGCCGTTCGATCATGCGCCACAACCGGTCCGGCCCCGGATAGTCGGGCGCGCCGTCGTAAAGGAGCACCGTCCCGCCGAAGTGATGATTGCCGATGATTTCCCAAGCCCCCATCATCCAGCCGATATCGGACAGCCAGAAGAACCGGTCTCCCTCGCGGTGATCGAACGCCAGGTAGATTTCCTTCGACGTCTGGGCGAGAGAGCCGGCATGTGTGTGCACCGCACCCTTCGGCCTGCCGGTGGTGCCCGAAGTATAGAGAATCAGCGCCGGGTCTTCCGAGTCGAGGTGCAGCGACTCGCACTCGTCCGGACCGCGCTCGACGTCCTCCCACCACAGGTCCCGGCCTGGGGTCCAGGCGACCTCGCCGCCCTTGTACGGCCACACGATGACGTGCTCGACGCAGCTTGGCGGCTCGATCTTGTCCTTCAGCGGAAACAGCCGTCCCCGCCGCTCCAGCCTGTCTGCGGTGAACAGAATGCGCGCGCCGGAGTCCTCGAGGCGATCCGCGATCGCGCCCGCGCCGAAGCCCGAGAACACCGGCACCGCAATCAGCCCCAGCTTGAAACACGCATAGAGGATCGCGACCACTTCGGGAACCATCGGCATCGCCAGCGCCACGCGGTCCCCGTGCCGCACTCCCAGCGCCGCGAGGCCATTCGCCAGCCGGTTCACCTGGCGCGCGAGCTCGGCGTAGGTCACGGCGCGAACCGCGCCGTTCTCGCCCTCCCAGAGCACCGCGCAATCCCCCGCCCTCGGGCCTCGCGCGTGCCGGTCCAGGCAGTTCCACGCGATGTTCAGCTTGCCATTGACGAACCAGCGCGCCCACTCCACGCCGCCTGAATCGTCCAGCACCTTCTCATACGGCGCAAACCACTCGATCCCCACCTCGCGGACCATCTCGTCCCAGAACTCCTCGCTACGGCTGCGGGAAAACTCGAGGAACGCGTCGAGGGTATCGAAGCCCAGACGCCGCATGAACCGGTAGACGTTGGTCGCTTCGATCCATTCCTGGGTTGGCTGCCAGATCCACTCACCCGGCATGGCGGTACTCGGCGGTTGCCGGGCGCGGCATGTCGAACCGGTCCCGCGTGCGCGTGTAGGTTGGGCCGCCCATGCGTCCGATCGCGCGCAGCTTGTCCGGGTCGATCTTGAAGTCCTGGCACAACGAGTCGTCCACATGGAACCGCAGCACCTCGCCCAGCACCACGCTTCCGCCCAGCGGCTGCGTGCTCACATGGACCACCTGTAGCAGCCGGCACTCCATCTGGATGTGCGACTCCGCTACGCGCGGCGGTTTCACCAGATCGCTCGGCACGGGCGTCAATCCCGAGACCTCGAACTCGTTCACCTCCGGCGGAAAATCGGCCGAGCAGGCGTTCATCTGCGCGGCGAACTCTTCCGACACCACGTTGACCACGAACTCGCCCGTTGCCTCGATGTTCCGCAGCGTGTCTTTCCGCTGGCCGTCGCCCGGCCGCACCGTCGTGCTGAAGCAGACCACGGGCGGATTCGGGCAGACTCCGTTGAAGAAGCTGTAGGGCGCCAGGTTCGGGACGCCCTGCGCGTTCACTGTTGAGACGAACGCGATGGGCCGCGGAACGATCGCCCCCACCATCAGCTTGTAAATGTCCTGCGGTTTCTCTTCCCGGGGATTGACGATCACGGCTTCTCCATCCAGCTCTTCCAGTAGTCGTCCCACTCCACTTCTCGACCGGCCGGCAGCACCTGGATGGGATTCATGCCGTCCAGCATGACCGCGCTCTCATCCGTGAACGTCTTCTTGGACTGGTTCGCCAGCGCCTTGGGATGCGGGCCGTGATGTATGCCGCGCGGGTGCAGCGTCGCCATGCCCGGCTTGATGTTGTCTTTGCTGAAAAAGTCCCCGTCGTGATAGAAGATGAACTCGTCGTAGTCGGTGTTGCGGTGGAAGAACGGCACCCGCAGCGCGTTCGGGTCTTCCTCGAGCGGCCGCGGCAGGAACGTGCAGATCACCGCGCCCTCGGTGACGAAAGTGGTGTGCGCACTCGGAGGCAGGTGCACGCGCGGGCTCGTGAGCGGCCGTATGTCGCGCATGTTCAGTTTCCACGCGGTCAGGTCGCCCTTCCATCCGATCACGTCGAGCGGGTTGAACGGATACACCACCGTCGAGATCTCGCCGTTCACCAGAATCCGCACTTCCCATTCGCGGTCGCCGTCGAGGATCGGCGCGGGCTCCGGGACCGTGATCATAGCCGGATCGTACAGCGCGTGCTGCCCGATCAGCCCTTTCTGCGGCTGGTCGAACTCCGCCTTCGACTGGACGATCAGGAAGAAATTGTCGCGGGTTTCCGGCACCACGCGGTACGTCACGGCCCGCGGAAGGTTGATGTAGTCTCCCTTTTCGAACGGCAACGGCCCGAAGTCCGTCTCGATCGTGCCCTCGCCCCGATGCACGAACAGCAGTTCGTCGCCGTCCGCGTTGCGAAAGTAGAACGGCATCGGCTCCCGCCGCCGCGAGACGGAGACCTTCAGGTCGCCGTTCGCGAGGAACGCCGTGGGATATCCGCACGGGTCGCTCCCGTCAGACGGCTCGAGCTTGTTCAGATCGAAGCAATGCGGCCGCAGCGCGCCCTCGAACCGTATCCATCCCGTGGGCGGATGCAGGTGGTACAGGTGCGCGGATTTGCCGTAGAATCCCTTGCGGCCGTGCTCCTCTTCGTAGGTGCCTTCAGGCAGTCCCACGTGTGCCTGTGTGGCAATCTTGCCTTTCATCAGCGGATACATCCCAGCCTCCCTTGCGCCGGCGGCCGCTCCCTGGCGGTCGCGGCTCGGTAACGCTCAGCCCCTTACCACCGTGTTCCGCAACACACCGATTCGCTCGATCTCGAGCTCCATCACATCCCCAGGCTTCACCCAGCGGTCCAGCTCGAGCCCGCAGCCGGTCCCCACCGTGCCCGACCCGATCACGTCTCCTGGATACACCGTATCGTCTTTCGTCAGGAACTCGATCATGTCTTCGAACTTCCAGAACATGCTGCGCGAATTGCCCCGCGACCAGACCTCGCCGTTGACGCGGGCCGTCATCTCCAGGCTGTACGGATCGCCGACCTCGTCCGGCGTCACCAGCCACGGTCCCAGGGCCGTGGCCCAGTCCTTGCCCTTGGCGGGTCCCAGCCGCACTCGCATTTCGTTGCGCTGAATGTCGCGCGCGCTGAAATCGTTCATCACCGTGAACCCGGCGATGTACTCGCGCGCGTTCTCCGCTTTGATATTGCGGCCCTCTTTCCCGATCACCGCGGCCAGTTCCAGTTCGTAATCAAACTTCTCCGTGAACGACGGCCACAGCACATCCGCATCCGGCCCGAGAATGTTTCGATGCCCGCCCTTGTAGTACACCGGAATCTCGTACCACTCGCGCGGCATCGGCTCGCCGCGCTTGGCGAACCCGGTCTTCACGTGGTCCTCGAATGCGAAGAAGTCGCGCAGCGACGCCGGATTCGGCAGGGGCGTCAGCAGCCGCACACTACCCGGCGTGTGCACGCCCACCGCGCCCGGTACGAGCGCCGCCAGCGCTTCGCTCGCATAACAGCGCGCCGTCGCGCCTTCCTCCAGAAACTCGAGCATGTTGTCGGGCAGGACCACCGCGGCCAGTTTCGCGGGGCGCGGCTCGCCCCGGCGCTCGAGCAGCCGCTCGCAGGCCAGGTTCAGATCGACGATTCCCGCCTCCGTCACCGCTCCCAGCCGCTGCCGCGCGCCGAGCGGCGTGCCGATCTCGAACGTACAGAGCTTCATTGCAGATTGCCCCGCAACTCCTGCTCGCGCTCGATCGCCTCGAACAACGCCTTGAAATTCCCCTTGCCGAAACCGCGGCTACCCTTGCGCTGGATCACCTCGAAGAACAGCGTTGGCCGGTCCTCCACCGGCTTGGTGAAGATCTGGAGCATGTAGCCCTCGTCGTCGCGGTCCACCAGCACGCCCAGGTCGCGCAGTTGCGCGAGCGGCTCGTCGATCCGTCCCACCCGCGCGGCCAGCTCCTCGTAGTAGGTCGCCGGAACGCGCAGGAATTCCACTCCCTGCTCGCGCATCTTCGAGACCGTGGCGACAATGTCAGCGGTCCCCAGCGCGATGTGCTGGATCCCCGGCCCCTGGTAGAAATCGAGATACTCCTCGATCTGCGACTTGCGCTTGCCCGCGGCCGGCTCGTTGATGGGGAACTTGATCCGGTCGTTTCCGTTGGCCATCACCTTCGACATCAGCGCCGAGTATTCCGTGTTGATGTCGCGATCATCGAAGGTCTGGTAGAGGCGGAATCCCATCACGTGCTCGTAGAACTGCACCCAGGCGTTCATCTCTCCCACCGCCACGTTCGCCACCATGTGGTCCACGTACTTCAATCCTACAGGACGCGCCACCCTGTCCTCGCCAGCCACCGGCACGAAGCCTGGCAGAAACGCGCTTCGGTACGCGCGGCGCTCGACGAAGGTGTGAATCGTGTCACCATACGCGGCGATCGCGGCGAGCTTGACCGTGCCGTTGTCATCGCTGACCGATCGCGGCTCGCTCACGCCGCGCGCCCCGCGCCCGACCGTCTCGCGGTACGCCGACTCCGCGTCGTCCACCTCGAGCGCGATGCTGTGTACGCCGTCGCCGTGGCGCCGCACCTGCTCCGCAATGGGATCGTCCGGCCGCAGCGCGCTGGTCAGCACGAAGCGGATCTTGCCCTGCTCCAGCAGGTACGAAGCCCGCGTGCGCGCGCCCGTCTCGGGGCCACTATACGCCACCAGCTTCATGCCGAACGCCGACCGGTAGTAATGCGCCGCCTGCTTCGCGTTGCCGACGTAAAACTCGACATGGTCGGTCGCTTTCAAAACCAAAAAGTCTTTTTGATTGATGGTACTCTCGGCCACCTGGCTCATGGCACGCTCCCAGTGAAGACTGCTGCCCACAGTGTAGCACCACCTCTTGGTGGTTGCTATTTGCCTGCGCCCGCGCTACCGTATGGGCAGGGAACCACTCGGAGGGAACCATGGCGCAAACCGCCGGACTCGCGACGCCGGGACTTACCACCGGACACGCACCTTTTGTCGAGGATGCGCGCTCCCGCGGCGAGCTCTACATCGAGCAGGCTTATGGCCTCTACACGGAACAGAACCAACAATCGTGGCGCCGGCTTTTCGAGCGCATGCGCCCGCGCTGGGAGCGCTACGCCAACGACCATTTCCTGCGCGGGATCGAACTGCTCCACCTGCCGCCCGACCGCATTCCCCGCCTCGCTGACGTCAATCTGACCCTGCAGCCCCTGACAGGTTTCCAGGCCAAGGCGGTGAGCGGCTACGTCCCGTCCTACCTGTTCTTCGACTGCCTGCGCCGCCGCGAGTTCCCCACTACCATCACCATCCGGCCCGCGGACAAGCTCGACTATCTGCCCGAGCCCGACATCTTCCACGACATCGCCGGCCACGTCCCCATGCACACCGAGCGCGCTTTCGCCGACGTGCTGGTTCGCTTCGGCGACTGCGCCCGCACCGCCGTCGAGACCATCTCTAAGATCCGCGACGACAAGGAGAAATGCCGCCGCCTGACCAGCATCCTGAGGGCGCTCTCGCGGTTCTTCTGGTTCACCGTGGAATTCGGCCTCATGCGCGGACCGCGCGGCGTGTGCGCCTATGGCAGCGGCCTGCTCAGCTCCTACGGCGAGCTCGAGCACGCCATCGAATCGGATGAAGTGCAGCGCTACCCCATCCAGCTCGAATGGGTGATCAACCAGGGCGCGGAGATCGACCACTACCAGCCGCTGCTATTCATCGTGGAAGGCTTCGACCACCTGTTCGAACTGGTCGGCCAGCTCGAGAGCTGGATGCGCGACGGCAAGCTGGACAACGTGGCGCCCGGCCTCCCCGAGATCTCGGAGGGTGACTTGCGCAGCTTCCTCGAAGCGGAAACCGCGCGGGGTTGAGTGGGCTCAGCTCGGGTTCCATCCGTCGCTGCCCTTGAGGAATACCTCGGGTGCGAAGGCCGCAGCCGCGGCCGGCGTCAGCGTATGCGCCCATGCGACGCGGGCCGCCGGATTGGCGCCGGGCCCGGTCGAGCCCAGTTCCGCGAACCACGCGGTCTTCTCGTTCGCGGGAGTGTGATTCCAGTTGTCCCAGCCTTCGGGACGAATGTGGGCTCCCATCCAGCAGTCCAGAAAAACCGCACGCGCGCAGGAACGCCAGGGCCGGCCCAGCAACACGCCCGCGCCCTCGGCTGCATCTGGCGCGCCCGTCAATCGGCAATCGCGAAAGACGTAGCCCGTGGGCTCGTCGGCCCGCGTCCTGCGATGCGCCGCGATGTAACCGGTCCCGCGGCTGTGGATCTCGCAGTGATCGAAGACCGCCGCCGCGTTGCCGAAAATGAAATCGACGTGGCCCTCGATGAAACAGTCGCGATAATACTGCCGGCCCGACGCGGCGTAGAGCGTGTCCTGCCAGCCTGAGAACCGGCAGTTACGGAACACTGCCCGGTCGGAATGAATGGATAGCGCGACCGCCTGCGTCCCCACGCCGAGGCTGTTCTCGAACGTGATGTTCTCGGCCTCGAACGCGGCGCCATCCACCTCGATCGCCGGGCTGAAGAAAGTCCCGCCCGCATTCGTCGCGCCCATGCTGAAGGTGATGACAGTCGAAGCGGCGTCGCGGCCCTGAAGGGTCACGCGCGGGCTGTCCTGCGGGACCTTCAGCCGCTCGTGATACACGCCCGGCCGGATTTCGAGAATCACGCGACCCACGTTCGCCGGTGGATGATCGAGCACGTGATCGACGGCTCGCTGTATGGTCTGGAACCCGCCGCTGCCATCGGGCGCCACCACCGCCCGAATCGTCTCGCCCTCCGCCCCGCCCGGCATGGCGGACGCAACCGCAGGCAGGGCCGCCGTCGCGAGGAACTCTCTCCGTGTTGGCATCACGGATAGCTTGTCAGATTCGTCAGACCGCCGTCCACAGCTGCAACTCGACAAGGGGTTACGACAGAAAGTGCTCCAGGCGTGATCAGGTGCGCCGGCGAACCCGCCCCGCCACCGAGCGAGAGCCTCAAAAAGTTGAGTCGGAAATCGGCACTCGCTTGTCCCACTTCGTCCTCCTGCCTGCGAGATCGAATGGGGCGCCGCCATGCCTCTGAGCACAACGTGGGATGACTTCCTACACGTTCTCCAGCACGGCGACCTTTTTGAGCGCAAGTACATTACCCTTTAGAGAATCCAACTTGACATCGCCACCCCCAAAAGCCCATATTTCGAAGAATGGCTCAATCGCTCGGCATTCCTAAAGATGGCGCCCTCGACCTCGTGTCGCTCGGCGCGCTGGTTCACCGCCTCGACCCCGGCATCGTCCCGTTTCGCAAGGCCACGCAGTGCACGATCCACGTCAGCGGCGGCGAGTTCAACGTCGCGGCCAATCTGTCGGATTGCTTCGGCATGCGCACCGGGATCGCCACCGCAATGGTCGATTACCCCATCGGCGACCTGATCGCCGAGCGCGTCAAGGCGATGGGAG
>CAZBQQ010000004.1:27704-45449 GCA_964493965.1 uncultured Solibacteraceae bacterium | reverse complement strand
ATGGTCGATTACCCCATCGGCGACCTGATCGCCGAGCGCGTCAAGGCGATGGGAGTCAAGCCCTTCTACAAGCGCTTCCAGCACGATGGCGTGCGCGGGCCGAACATGGCCGCCGTCTATAGCGACCGCGGATACGGCGTGCGCCCGGCCGTGGTGTTCTACAACCGGTCGAACGAGGCCGCGGGCCGGCTCAAGCCCGGCGACTTCGACTGGAACGCCATCTTCCAGGGCGGCGTGCGCTGGTTCCACAGCGGCGGAATTTTCGCGGCGCTCTCGGAAACCACCGCCGACGTGGTGATCGAAGGCATGCAGGCAGCCAAGGCCGCCGGCGCGTTCGTCTCCCTCGACCTCAACTTCCGCGAGAAGCTCTGGCGCGTGTCGGGCGGCGCGGACCGCGCGCAGGAAGTGCTCGGCCGCATCGTTCAGAACGTAGACGTTCTGGTGGGCAACGAGGAGGACCTGCAGAAGGGCCTCGGAATCCCCGGTCCCGCGGTGGCCGCGCAGTCCAAGCTCGATCCCAGCGCGTTCTTCGCGATGATCTCCCGGGTTGTCGAGCGCTACCCGAACATCAAAGCGGTCGCCACCACGCTGCGCGAAGTCCACTCCTCCAGCCGGCACAGTTGGGGCGCGGTGGCCTGGGTCGCCGGCGAGACCTGCGTCTCTCCCATCTGCGAGCTGGATGTCTACGACCGCGTTGGCGGCGGAGACGGCTTCGCGTCCGGCTTCATCTACGGCCTGCTGACGGGCGAGCCCGCGCAGGAATGCGTCAAGCTCGGCTGGGCCCACGGCGCGCTACTCACCACGTACCCCGGAGACACCAGCATGGCGAGCGTGGATCAGGTCCGCGCCTTCGCCAAGGGCGGCTCCGCGCGCATACAGAGATAGTTAAACAGAGCGTCATCGATGGTTGCGCCTCCGCTCCCTTGCGGTCGCGGCTCGGTAGGAGTTTCCGAGCTACGACCGCAAGGGAGCGGTCACTGTTTAGAGCTGACCGCTGAGAGCTGACAGCTGAAAGCTGCGAAGCTACCAGCGGCCGAAGTGAGCGCCGCCATCGACGTACAGGATGTGACCGGTGACCGTTTCGGCGCCGGTCAGGTACAGGACCGCATCCGTGATGTCGCCGACGGTCGAAGGCCGGCCCATCGGCGACAGGCTTTCCATCACCTTCTTCGGAGTCTCCTGGTGAAGCGGCGTAGAAACCACGCCGGGGGCGACGGCGTTCACTCGGATGCCCTCCTGCGCGTACTCCATGGCAAGATGCTGGGTGGCGGTTTCCAGACCGCCCTTCGTGATCATCGGCACCGAGGCCGTGACGCCTCGCATCGGGTTGCGGGCAAGCGCCGCCGTGATGGTGACGATGCTCCCGCCGGTCTTCTGGGCGAGCATCTGCTTGATGGAGAGTTGGGTGACGTACAGGAAGCCTCCGAGGTTCGTTGCGACGAGCGCCTTGAAGTCTTCCTCGGTGTACTCCGTGAACGGCTTGGTGAAGTAGATGCCGGCGTTATTAACCAGAACGTCGATCGATTGGAAGCGGGACAACGCCGTCTCGACGATCCTGGCGGCCGTTGCCGGCTCGCCGATGTCGCCGTCGACCAGAGCGACTTGGTCGGAAGCCGCGACCTCGGTGGATTGGCTCATCTTCCGGGAACTGGCAACGACGTTGAACCCGCGCTCGACAAACCGTGTCGCGATTCCCGCGCCAATTCCCTGCGAAGCTCCGGTCACAATGGCCGTCTTCCGCCGCTCGCTCATGACACTGCCATTAAGCCAGAAGCCTGGAGACGAGTCTATTGGACGATGGTATCGGCGTGAGCCATAGTTGACAGCTGAGAGCTGAAAGCTGCGAAGCTAGTCGAGCTTCGCGGGCGCCAGCTTGGGTGACAACGCCTGCACAACGCCCAGTGCCACCAGGTACGCCGAGCCCGCCACGATAAATAGAGGTACGTAGCTGTGGGTCCAGTGCACCACTTGCCCCACCGAAAGCTGGAACAGCACACCCGCCGCTGCCCCGACCATGCCGCCGAACCCGGTCACGCTGGCCACCGCCGACTTCGGAAACATATCGGAAGCAAGCGTGAAAACGTTCGCCGACCATCCCTGGTGCGCCGCCATCGCGAGGCCGATCAGCCCCACCACCAGCCACAGATTGTGCGCGTAAGGAGCGATGATCACCGGCAGCACCAGCAAGGCGCAGAGCAGCATCGTTCCCTTGCGCGCCGCGTTCAGGCTCCGCCCGCCCGTCATCGCGAACCCGGAAAGCCATCCGCCCGACACGCTTCCGATCGTCGAAATGGCGTAGCACACCACCACCGGCAGCCGATTGGCGTGGATGTCCAGATGGAAGGTCGTCTGCAGATACCCCGGCAGCCAGAACAGATAGAACCACCAGATCGGGTCCGTCAACGCTTTCGCAAGCGCGAAGGCCCAGGTCTCCTTGCACGGAATGATGCGCAGCCACGGCACGCTCGCGGCTGAGGCGTTCTCCCCGTCGCTCTGGATGTGCGCCAGCTCGGACCCAGACAGCCGCGGATGCTCCTCCGGCTTTCGATAAAGCCACAGCCAGAACACCAGCCAGATGAAGCCCGACGCGCCGGTCACGACGAACGCACCGCGCCATCCCACGCGGTCCTTCAAGAAGACGACGATAAGCGGGACGACGATCGCGCCCACGTTGGCTCCCGAGTTAAAGATGCCCGTCGCCAGCGCGCGTTCCTTCTTGGGAAACCATTCGGCCACGGTCTTGATGCAGGCCGGGAAGTTCGCGGCCTCGCCCAACCCCAGAAAGAACATCGCAATGGCGAACGTGAGCGCGGAAACGGCCGCTCCCGGAGACATGGCCGCGAAGCTCCATAGAACGATGGCCAGCGCGAAGCCGAGGCGTGTGCCCAGGCGGTCGGTCAGCCTTCCAGCGCATACCAGCCCGATCGCGTACGCGGCCGTGAAAGCGGTGGTCATGTACGAATACTGCCGTTCGTCCCACCCGAATAGGTGTTCCAGCATGGGGTTCAGGTATGCCAGGACGCCGCGGTCCACGTACGCGATCACGGTGGCAAAGAACAGCAGCGTGCACATGGTCCAGCGGAAGTAAGTGGTCCGAGGTACGGCGGTGGTCGAGTTCATGAGAGTGGGAGGGCGGGCTTCAGCCCGCGCGGGGCTTGAGCCCCGCAGCCTTCGGATTTCTGCGAGTTGTCGTTCACACGCTTCAGCGTACGCGATTCCCGATTCCCCGGCGGGACTGAAGTCCCGCGCGGGCTGAAGCCCGCCCCCCAAATTCGGGACCGGGCCGTCGGGCAACTGTAAGCCGCGAGGCACGTCGAAGTCAACCCTGAAACGCTGAACCGATGCTTCAGCGAAATCGAACGATCGGTCAGGCCGGGCTCGGGGAATCTGGCGCGCCCAGCGAGGCCTGCATGAGCTTCGCAATGGACTCGGTGAGTGGCCGCGGGTAATTCGTTTGAGCCATGGCCAGCGCCTGCCTGCGAACCAGGCGTCCGCCGGCCACGCGGAAGGTCTGGAACGCCTTCGGCCCGCGCAGGGCGAACTGAGGAAGGATCGAATAGCCGAATCCGGCTTCCACCAGCCGCTTGATGGCCTCCGTGTCGTCGGCCTCCATGATTACCCTCAGGCTCACCCCCGCCTCTTTGAAGAAGCGGTCGATGATGGTTCGCATGTTGCTCCTGGGCGGGTAGAGCAGGAAGGGCACGTGCGCCAGGGCCGCCGGCTGGAGCGTGACCGTGGCATTGGCGCCGGTCCGAACCGGACGTGGGCGCAGCCCCAGCAGTTCCTCGTCGAACAGCGGCAGGATTTTCAGTCCTTCTTCCGGGTAGGGCAGCGAGATCAGTCCCAGGTCGAACTTCCGGTCAAGCAGTCCGGCCACGATGTCTTCCGTGGGGCCCACGGTCACCGAGATTTCCGTCTGTGGGAAGCGCCTGCGCACCAGGCGCAGCGGCCGCCCCAGGCGGTGGATCAGCGTGGTGGCGCCGGTGGCGAAGCGAAAGGGCCGCGTGTCCTTGCCGGGATCGTTCTCGAAGGCGTGGTGGATTTCCCGGAACTGCTCGAGCACCCGCCGAGCGTGTTCGGCCAGCCGAAACGCGTTCGGCGTAGGCACGATCCGCTTTCCGGAGTGCACGAAGAGCTCGGTTCGCAACTCATCGGAGAGGCTGTGGATCTGAACGCTGATCGCGCCCGGCGACAGGTGGACCGCCTCCGCCGCCCTGGTGACGCTCGACGATTCCATAACGGCCAGGAAGAGTTCCAACTGCCGGATATCCATGCGATGCCTCCCGGCTCCGCGGCGGTGCAAAAGGTCCGGTGCCGATCATTCAATGTTACTAAACGTTGGCTTCCGACAATCGGGTTTGACAGTTCTCGCGGCGACCCCTATAGTTGCCAAGTGGTGTAGCCCTTCGAGCGGCCGCATCCTGCGTGTAATCATGAAGGAAAGCGTCTCACCATGAGCGCAAGTCTGCGGCCATTGGCACCCGGCGAGTCCTCGCTGCGCCTGGAAAAGCTCTCGCTCGGAGTGGGCGACCGCTTCGGACATCAGGCCGGCGCGCAGCTTCGTGCCTGTATGCTGGCCTCCAGGGCCGGCGTAGCCGTCATCCCGGTCTGGAACAAGTCGAACCGCGAGCACGGCATCGTCGGATCCGAGCCTTCGGCGGTGCGGGCCGCGGCCGACCGGGCCGTACGCGAACTGGGCTGGCGGCAGTCCTACCACGTAGACGCCGATCACATCACGCTGCGGACGGTGGATCGCTTCATCCCCGCTTGCGATTTCTATACCCTGGACGTCGCCGACGCGATCGGAAAGCCGGCCTCCACCGCAGATTCCGCTATGTTTCTCGCCCGGCACCCGGAGCTCGCCGGCCGCGTCCCGGTCCCAGGCATCGACGGCGGACTGGAGATTTCTCCGCAGGCCCTCCGGGACATCGCGCAACGCTTCCTCTATCCCGTGCAGGAAGCCGGCCGCATCTATCGCTACGTTGCGGACCACAGGAACGGCGCGGGATTCATCCCCGAAATCTCGATGGACGAGACCGACGCGCCTCAAACGCCGGCCGAGCTGCTGGTGATCCTGGCGGCGATTGCGGACGAGAGGATTCCCATCCAGACCATCGCTCCGAAGTTCACGGGCCGCTTCAACAAGGGAGTGGATTACGTGGGCGATGTGGCCGAGTTCGAGGCGTGTTTCCGCGGCGATCTGGCCGTTGTCGCCTACGCGATCCGCCACTATGCCTTGCCCGCGAACCTGAAGCTCAGCGTCCACTCCGGAAGCGACAAGTTCTCCATCTACGGACCGATGCGCGGAGCCATTCGGGACTTCGGCGCCGGTATCCACCTGAAGACGGCGGGCACCACGTGGCTCGAGGAGTTGATCGGGCTGGCGGAAGCCGGCGGAGACGGCCTGGCGCTGGCCCAGGAGATCTACGCCGAAGCCTGGGCCCACCGTGACGCGCTTTGCGCTCCCTATGCTTCCGTGATCGATATCGACGCCGGCCGGCTCCCCGCCCCCGCCGAAGTCAGCGCCTGGACGCCGGAGCAGTACGTGGCCGCGCTACGGCACGACCAGTCCAACCCCGCCTACAATCGCGATCTGCGCCAGCTGCTGCACGTGGGCTACAAGATCGCCGCGAACATGGGACGCCGCTACCTGGACGCGCTCGACCGGTATGAGGAGTCTATCTCCCGCAACGTCACCCTGAACCTCTGGGAACGCCACATCTCGCCGCTGTTTCTGGGTGACTGACCGGTGCGGCGATCCATCGCGTTCGTGGCCGCAGTGATGGTTTGGCATGCCTGCGCCCAGGACACCCGCCATGTCACTCGGCCCGTCATCCCCACAAGCTGCGCCGTCTTGAGCGCCGGTCTCGCCTCAATCGGCGGCCGGACTTTGGCCGATGAGGACGAGGCGAAGGTCGATACCGCGCGCATCCAGAGCGCTATAGACCGCTGTCCGAAAGGCCGCGCCGTCGAGCTCAAGTCCGCGGGCGAGCGGGATGCGTTTCTCTCCGGCCCGCTCCAGTTGCGCGACGGCGTCACGCTGCGTGTGGACGCCGGCACCATTCTCTTCGGATCGCGGAATCCGCGCGATTACGACCTCCGGCCCGGCAGCTGCGGCACGGTGGACCAGGCCGGCCATGGCTGCAAGGCGTTGATCACCGGCGACGGCGTGGCCCACGCCTCCGTGATGGGCGACGGCGTTGTCGACGGCCGCGGCTGGGCCAAACTGATCGGAGAGAACGTCACCTGGTGGGAGCTGGCCGAGCGCGCGCGATCGGGCGGGTTTCAGAACTGCCCGCGCCTGATCGTGCTCTCGCACTCGACCGATTTCACCCTCTACCGGATCACGCTGAAAAACTCCGGCAACTTCCACGTCTTCTTCGATTCCGGAGACGGGTTCACCGCCTGGGGCGTGGTCATCGACACGCCCGAGACCGCCCGCAACACCGACGGCATAGACCCCTCGCGCTCCACCAACGTCACCATCACGCACTGCTTCATACACACCGGCGACGACCACGTCGCCATCAAGGCCGGCGGCCCCACGTCCCACATCACGGTCGCGCACAATCATTTCTACACCGGCCACGGAATGTCGATCGGCAGCGAGACCAGCGGAGGCGCCGCAAACATACTCGTGGACGATCTGTCCATCGACGGCGCCGACAACGGAATCCGGATCAAGTCGAATTCCGGCCGCGGCGGCGCAGTTCAAAATGTGGTCTACAGCGACGTGTGCATCCGCGGCACCGCCAATCCCATTCTCATGGACACCGACTACGCCGGATACGGGCGGGGCGGGACCAAGATCCCGGTCTTCACGGGGATCGTTCTGCGCGACGTCCGTGTGCTGGGAGGCGGCCGGGTCGCCCTGGTCGGCTACGATGAAACGGACCGCCTGGGCATGACTCTGGACAACGTTCAGATCGATGTGGACCCGGCGCAGGTTCTCGCGGCGCATGCGGACCTGGCCCTCGGCCCGGGCCCCGTGAACTTCCGCCCCTCCGGCCAGGACGTCACGCTCAGGGGCGCCCCGGCAGCAGGCGCGCCGAACGCCTGCCGCGACAAGTTCGTCCCCATGCCGGAGCAGAGTAACTGAGCCGCGACCGCCAGGGAGCGGTCTTACAAGTAGTCCTGCCGCGCCGGCGTGAACACGTCGATCACCACGGACGGCTCGATTGCCGACGCCTGGTGCTCCACTCCGCCCCGCACCACGAAGCTGTCTCCCTGGCCGACCTCGAACGTCTGGCCGGCCGCCGTGACCCGCAGGCGGCCCGATACCACGTAGACCACCTGCTCGTGGGGATGGCTGTGCGCCGCGCCGACCCAGTCGCCTTCCATGCGGTGCTCCACCACGAAGATCTTTTCGTTGTGGGCGCCCACGCGACGCGTCAGGCCCGGCTCCGGACAGCTCGCGCGCACGCCGGCGCCCACAACCCAAGCGATATCGGGGTACTCAGTTTTTGTATCCATGATTCTCCAGTCAATGTGGGGCAGGATGGCATCCTGCGCGCCGGTTGCGAACCGGCGCCCGGCCGACACCAACCCGCCGCAGGTTGCCAACCTGCCCCACAGCTTTCGCTGTCAGCCCATGGTCCTATCTCGCCAGCCACCCGCCGTCCACCACCAGCACGTGCCCGTTCACATAGTCGCCGGCCGGGGACGCCAGAAACACCACCGTACCGGCCACGTCGCGCGGAGTGCCCCAGCGGCCCGCGGGAATGCGCTCCAGGATTTGGCGGCTGCGAACCGGGTCGGCGCGCAGGGCGGCCGTGTTGTCGGTAGCCATGTAGCCCGGAGCGATCGCGTTCACCTGGATGCCCTTGCCGGCCCATTCGTTCGCCAGCGCCTTGGTCAGTTGCGCCACCGCCCCCTTGGCGGCCGCATAGGACGGCACGAAAACGCCTCCCTGAAACGAGAGCAGCGAGGCCACGTTGATGATCTTGCCGCTTCCCTGCGCCAGCATGTGCCGCCCCGCCAACTGGCACAGCCGGAAGACCGCGTTCAGGTTGACCTCGATCACGTCGCTCCAGTCCTTCGCCGGGAAGTCGGCTGCCGGAGCGCGCCGGATGATGCCGGCATTGTTGATGAGAATATCGATCGAGCCGAATTCCCGCACCGTACGTTCGACAAGGTCCTCGCACACTCCCGCCTCGGAGACATCGCCCTCCGCCCGTGCGGCCTTGGCTCCGGCGGCGCACACGGCCGCGCACACTTCGTCGATCCCGCGCGAGTCCTTGCCGTGAACCATCACGTTCGCGCCGGCCTCCGCGAGCCCCACCGCCATGCCCGCACCGAGGCCGCTCTGCGAACCGGTGACCAGCGCGTTCTTTCCCTTCAGGCTGAATGCGTCGAGCTTCATTTCCGGCTCGCTTCCAGTCCCGAACCGGACCCGGCAAAGCCCGGCTGCACGTTCACCACGCCGAACTGCCGGTCTTCCTTCTCGCGGTGCGCCGCCATGGCCCACAGAAAGACGATGCGGTGGCCCGGCACGGAGACATTGGGATGATACCCCGCCGGCATCAGCACCGCGTCGCCGTCGCGAACCACGGTCACCAACTCCGGATACTCCGTGTCGTTATAGACGAGTTGGATGCCGAACGCCGGCTCGGGCATGTCGAAGTAGACGTACATTTCCTCCAGCATCGCGGTGTGCTCGTGCGGCGGCCAACTGGTCCAGTTCCCGGGCTCGGAAAGCGTGAAGCCCACCATCAGCCGTCCCGCCTCGACATTCTTGCCGAACACGATATTGACCGTCCGGCGCTGCCCCGGCACGCCCGCGGTAAACGTCAGGGCCGGATTCTGCGACGCCTCCGCGTGATGGACCACCTGCAACGGGTACGTACCTTTCACCGGCGCCGAGAACTCCGCGATGTCCGCGCTCTCGCCGGCATCCACGCGCACCTGGCTCCCGCGCGGCAGGTAGATGCCGTCGTACTGGTTCAGCACAAAGTCCTCGCCGTTCACGCTCAGAGCCGCCGCGCCCGACAGCACGACCAGGCCGGTCTCGTGGCTGTTGGTCTTGAACGTGACGGATTTCGTCTCGCCCCGCAGGATGATCCGCCCGTAGGAGAGATGACGATTCGTGCTGTTGGCGGGGGTCACCCACGTGTTCCGTCCCGCCCGAACGTTGGTCTTCCGGAAGATCATCCGTTCCATTTGCGTCTGTGCCAGCGTTGCCATCGCGTTCTACCTCCCTATCTTTGATGTTAACCGGACCGGCCTAGTCGGCCTTGAGCCCCGCCCCGTTGATCTTGACGTTCGCCACCGTGAGACCCACCACGTGTTCGATGATGTTCTTCTCGGCGACGTTGTCGAACGTACAGTCCGCAAGCCGAAGGTCGCGGATAGGCGCGCTCTTAAACCCTCTCACCTGAAGTGCGTACTTGCTCTTCTTGCAGGTCACGTTGCTGATGTTGATGTCGTGGACATTGGGCCGCTCGGGCCCTTTCTCGCCTTCCTCGTACTGGAAATCGATCTGAAGCACGGCCTCGCCCACCTGGCCGATCTCGATGTTCCGGTAGTAGATGTGTTCGATGGTCCCGCCCCGCACCGCGTTGGTTTTGAAACGCAGAGCCTGGTTGAGGTCGGGGCTGTCGAGCTTGCAGTTCTCGGCGAATACGTTGCGCACCCCTCCCGACATCTCGCTACCGATGGTCAGGCCGCCGTGGCCGTCCTTCATACGGCATCCGCGGATCACCACGTTCTCGGTAGGCTTCGCCATCCGCCGCCCGTCCCGGTTGCGCCCTGCCTTGATGGCGATGCAGTCATCGCCGGTGTCGAAGGTGCAATTCTCGATCAGCACGTCGGTGCAGGAATCCGGGTCGCAGCCGTCGGTATTGGGCCCATGGGACACGATATTGACGTTGCGAATCGTGACATTGCTGCACAACAGCGGGCTGACCTCGAACATCGGCGAGTCCTTGACCGTGACTCCTTCGATCAGGATGCTCTTCGACCGGACAGGCCCCACCAGGTTCGGACGCAGGTAACTCCCTTCGCCGAACACGCGCTTTTCGATGGGGACGTCCTTGGCCCCCATCTCGAACAGCCGGTTCCGCGCGTCGTCCTGTAAGGGAACGCCGGGGTGCCACCCGCAATTGGTTCTGCCCTTCCACGGCCACCAGTGCTCGCAATCGGCCTGGCCATCGAGAATGCCGCCGCCCGTCACCGCGATATTCTCTTCCCCGTCGGCATAAATCAGGGCCGAGTAGTTCATCAGCTCGACTCCCTCCCAGCGGGTGTAGACCACCGGCAGGTAACGCTTTGGATCGCGGCTGAACTTGAGTGTCGTGCCTTCGGGCACGTGCAGGTTGACGTTGCTCTTCAGCCGTATCGGGCCGGTGAAGAAGGTGCCCTCTGGAAAGACGACGCGCCCGCCACCGGCATGAGCGCATTCCGCGATCGCGCGGGCGATTGCCTCGGTGCAGTCGGTCTTCCCGTCGCCCAGCGCCCCATGCCGGGTCACCTCGAAGTCCCGCTTCGGGAAGACCGGCGGCTTGATGCGAGCCAGTATCCGCCCTACCTCTTCGTCCCATACCGACGCGAGAGCCGGTTTGGCCAGCCATCCGGCCGCGGCTACGCCGCCTGCCACTTTCAGAAAGGTGCGCCTGCTAGAGCCGCAGTCATCGATCATGAGAGATCTCCCCTTGATGAGCCTAGGTTCGCCTTCCGGATATGTCAATGCGAAACAACTGAAGGCTCCGTTGAGCAATGTTGAACGATGGGCCGGCCCCCTCAACCACCGAACCGCGCGCGTCAGCAAGCGGACACGCGGCTGGCATCAGTCCACTCGCTGAGGGTCGCGCGTCGTGATAGGATGCGTTTTTGAAGGGTTCCCGATTCCCCTGAACAGGAGGGTAGCGTGCAGCCCTACAGTGAGGAAGAAGCACTCAAGGCGCGAGTGATCCGGGCGGCCGAGGCCGCTCTGGCTGATCACCAGTACGTGAGCGCGATCGACGTACTCGTGGGAATGGGCCTGCTTGCACCGTCGAATCTCGATGCCTGGCGGAAAGGGCGCGTCGACATCCTGGAGCACGTGATTCAGGGGAACCTCAAGAAGATCTCGCGCTCGATGGCCTTGTTCCGCGACTGGGCGCGGACCAGGGAACTCCGGCCTAGCGAAACCCGGTACGTGCGGACAACGCGCGCGGGGATCGTGGACCTGCAATTCAGCATCAGCGGCGACCCGGACATCGAAAAGAACTACCGCACTCACTACGTGTCGCCGGCTCTGTCGGAGCGCAAGCAGCAACAGATCGGTGAGAAGCTGAGCCGGGCCCCCGAGCCCGTGGTGTTCGAGATCCTGCGCGACTCCCAGTGCTCGGAGTGCGGCGCGGAGATCGACAAAGGCGACTTGCTCTTCATGGAGGCGGGCCAACCGTTGTGCCTGCCGTGCGCCGGCCTGGACGAGCTAGAGTACCTGGGAAGGGGCGACGCCGCTCTTACCCGGCGCGCGACGAAGCACACCGCACGCAAAGCCGTGGTGGTCCGTTTCAGCCGGTCGCGCGGACGCTACGAGAGGCAGGGCATCCTCGTCGAGAGCGCGGCCCTGGAGAAAGCGGAGCAGGAGTGCGCGGTCGATGCCGGCGAACGGGCGGCCGCACGCGCGAAGGGCGCCGCGCAGCGTCGCAAAGACGATCTGGTGCTGGTCGCCCGGATGACGGAGCAAATCCTGGCGCTGTTCCCGCGCTGTCCTGCTGAAGAGGGTCGAGAGATTGCCCGGCACACCGCCGCCCGCGGCAGCGGGCGCGTCGGCCGGACCGCGGCCGGCCGCAAGTTGGAAGAATCGGCCCTGACCGCCGCCGTCACCGCCGCGGTCCGCCACCGGCACACGCGCTACGACGACCTGCTCGCCGCCGGCTCCGATCGCGAGTTCGCCCGCCATCAGGTGGCCGACCAGGTGCACGAGATCCTCGCGGCCTGGCGCGCCTGAGACCGCCTCCACGCGAACGCGCCACCCCGCGGGCTCAGCACCGAACCGCGCGCGTCAGCAAGCGGACGCCGAACTTTCCGGACCCATTTATCGTATCTGTGATACTGTATCCACCGAAGGAGCGCACTCATGCCGGACAACAAGCCCAACCGCCGCCAGATCATTCAATCCGCCTTGGCCCTGTTCCCCGGAGCGGGCCTGAATTGGGACACGCTTCCGGCCGCCAAATCCACCCCTTCCGGACCGGATCAGTTCGACGCCGTGATCATCGGGGCCGGACTGGGCGGGTTGAGCTGCGGGTTCGCCTTCGCCCGGCAGGGATTCAAAGTCCTGATCCTCGAAAAGCACGACAAGCCGGGCGGCTACGCCACCACGTTCCGCCGGCCAGGCGGCTTCGTGTTCGACGTGTCGCTCCACTCCACAACGGTCGGCGAGCGCGACGGCGTCCGCAACCTGATCCCCGGCTTCCCCGAGATCACGGATGTCGAGTTCGTCCCGCACCGCACTCTCTATCGCGCCATCTTCCCCGAGCACGATATCCGCGTCCCGCTCCGCGACCTGCCCTCCTACATCAAGACCCTGGTCGAGAAGTTCCCCGCGGAAGAGGCCGGCATCCGCGCGCTCTTCGCCGACATGCAGAGCATCTCCGCCGACATCCGCAAGCTCTCGCAGCCAGGGGTGAAGATCGAGATGAGCCGCATGCCGGTGGACTATCCGCACCTGGTGCGATCCGCCGGCCAGACCTGGGGCACCATGGTGGACGCGCGCATCAAGGACGCGCGGCTGAAGGCCATCGTCTCCGCGCTGTGGGGCTACTACGGCCTCCCGCCGTCGAAACTCGCCAGCTTTTACTATGCCCTCCCCACGATCGACTATCTCGAGCAGGGCGGCTACTACCCCAAGGGCAGGTCGCAGAAGATCAGCGACGCCATGGCGTCCTTCATCACGGCCCACGGCGGCAAGGTGCTGCTCAACACGGAAGTGGTGAAGGTCCTCACCAGGAACGGCCCGGCCCACGGCGTGAGAACCGCGGACGGCCATGAGTACACCGGCAGGGCCATCATCGCCAACTCCAACCCGCACGACCTGTTCCACACCCTGGTCGAAGACGACGGCCGCCTGAAGACCTACCTGGAACGCATGGATCGCTGGACCCCGAGCCTCTCCACCTTCCAGGTGTTCCTGGGACTCAAGAAGGACCTGGTAGGCGCCGTGGGCATCCCCGATACCGAGATTTTCTGCGCCCCCGGCTACGATCCCGAAACCGAGTACGCGGCCGCCCTCAGCGCCGACATGACCAATCCCAGCGTGGGTGTGATGCTCTACGACAACCTGTATCCCGGCTATTCGCCCAAAGGGAAAAACACGCTCAGCATCATCACAATGCAGGGCTACAGCCATTGGGAGAAATACGAAGCTGACTACCGCGAGGGACAGAAGTCCGCCTACCGGGCCGAGAAAGAACGAATCGCCGGCATTCTCATCCGGCGCGTGGAGGAGCGACTGCTGCCGGGCCTCTCGAAGACGATCGAAGTTCGCGAAATCGGGACGCCCCTTACCAATCTCCGCTACACCGGCAACTACCGCGGCTCGATCTACGGCTGGGACCAGACCCTCGACAACTCCGGCATGCGCCGCATGGCCCAGACCACGCCGATCCCCAACCTGTACCTGGCCAGCGCGTGGACCCGGCCGGGCGGCGGCTACGGCGGCGTCCTGATGAGCGGCATCGACTGCTTCAAAGAGGCCACCAAGACCTGGGGCTAGGGGGGGCGGGCTTCAGCCCGCGCGGGGCTTGAGCCCGCAGCCAACCATGGCCCTCACCTGCCACTCATCCGGGGAACGTCGCCACTCTTACGACACCCCTTGGCACGCAGGGGCTGGCCGAGTACAATCGATCCGGATGAAAAGAGCCCGCGATCTGATTTCTATCTGCTGCCTGATGGCCGCCGTTGCGGGCCCGGCCGCCGGTTGGGTCAAGAAGAATCCATTCGGCTCAACGACGCCGCTCCCCGATTCCCTGCGCGGCGCCGTCTGCCACATCGCGCAGTGGTGGCCGGTCCTGCCGAACTTCGATCGCCTGCATCCGGTCGGCTTCATTTATACCTACACGCTGGACGTGCCGACGCGATTCTACGAGGAAGGAATGCCCGGTGTGACCGACCGCGTCGAGTGGTTCGCCATCGACTATCAGGGCGATTTCTGGATCGCCAAACCGGGGAAGTACCGCTTCAATCTGATCTCCGACGACGGATCGAGGCTCACCATCGACGGCAAGGTGGTCATCGATGACGATGGCATTCACCCGACCACGGCCATGGGCGGCAGCACCGAGCTGGCCGCCGGCAACCATCACATTCGCGTTTCGTACTTCCAGGGCCCGGGCAGCGAACTGGCGCTAGTGCTCCAAGTGGCCGCGCCGGGTGAAGAGCTCCACCTCTTCGACATGCGGAGCTTCAGGCCGCCGCTCGGCGCGCGCCCCAAGGCCCCGGCGCCCGATGCCGAGGCCCGGCCCACCTTGCGGCGGGATGACACGTTTCGCGGCTCGGCGGCATTGACCGCCTACGAGATGACCGCCTTCGAGGCCATGAAGGCCCGGCCGCACGCTTTCGAGTTCCGCTCCGCGGCCCTGCGGTTCCCCGTCAGTGCCGACAGGTCAACGTACGTCCTGGCCTTCGAGCTGCCGGGGATGGCGCTAGCCGCCACGCCCTCGGGCCCTGGGAAGCACAAAGTCCACGCGGTGCTGCTGGCCCTGGTGAAGGATGCCGGCGGCCAGGTGGTCGAGAAGGCCAGCCAGGACTTTCGCGTCGAGGTCACGGACACTCAACTGGCGGCGCTACGGACGGCCACGCTGTCCTACACCCACCCGATCACGCTTTCTACCGGCCACTTCACGGTCGAGACCGTGGCGCTCGACCGCGAAGCCGGCCGGGCCAGTACGGGAGCGTTCGAGATCGCCAATCCGGAGCGAAAGGGACCGGCGCTCAGCAGCCTGGTGCTGGCGCAGCGAGCCGAGCCCGCAAACAGCTCGGCGGATACGGACGATCCCGACCCTCTCGAGTTCCAGGGCCAGCGCGTGGTGCCGGCCATCGACGCCAGCCTGCCCGCCAACGCGCTGCCGTCCGTGTTCTTCGTGGCTTATCCGTCGAAATCGAGCAGCGCGCCTCCGAAAGTCAACGTGCAGTTCCTGGTTCACGGGACGATGGTCGCCAGCCAGACCGCCGACGTTCCGCCTCCGGATGCTGGGGGCGCGGCGCCGATGACCATCGCAGCCATCGCGAAACCGGGCAGTTACTTGTTGAAGATTACGCTGTTCCAGGGCGACGAGTCCACGGAGCAGAGTATTCGCTACTCGATCGCCGCCAGATAGAGGCACTGTGCACAAATCAAACTACGCACTTATGCTCCTGGGCCTGCTGATCGCGGCCCTGATATTCACTGCCTCCGCCGCGCTCGCGCAGAACGCCAGCGGATCGTTGGCAGCCACGGTGCGGGACTCGACCGGAGCTGTGGTTCCCAATGCCAAAGTGGTGTTGAAGAACGAAGACACCGGAGCCGTCCGCGATACGGCGTCGAACGGCAGCGGCTTCTTCAATATCCCCGCCATCCAGCCCGGGTCCTACACCTTGACCATTACCGTGCCCGGCTTCGCCCCCTGGCAACGGGAGAACATCGTCTTCAATCAGGGCGAGAGCAGAACGCTGCCGGACGTCGCCCTGCAGGTCGCGGGCGCAACCGAGCACGTGCAAGTCGAAACCAACGCCGAAACCGTCTCCCCCCTGGACACCGGCGAGGCCCGGCAGACCCTGGACTCGAACCTGGTGGCCCATCTGGCGATCCAGGGCCGGGACGCGGCCGAGTTGATCAAGATCATGCCCGGCATGGCGATGAATCGCGGCCTCAGCCAGACCGCGTGGAGCAGTCTGACCACGCAGACCAACTCCGGTCCCATCGGCCAGTACTCCGCTAGCGGGACGCAGCCCCACGGCGCGGTGACCATGACTATGGACGGCGCCAATCTCCTGGATCCTGGCAACCAGGGAACTCAGGTCGCCAATATCAACGTGGACCAGACGGCCGAAGTGACGCTCCTGTACTCCGCCTATGGCGCCGAATACGCCAAGGGGCCGGTCACTTTGCAGGCCATCGGAAAGAGCGGCACCTCGCATTTCCATGGCGCGGCCTACTGGTACTTCAGCAGCCCGGCCCTCAACTCCTTAGAATCGTATTCCAAGAGTCTGGGCGGCACCAAGGCCCTGTACCGTGGCTCTTACTATCCCGGCGTGGAGGTCGGCGGCCCGGTTGTAATCCCCGGAGTCTTCAACCGGAACCGCGACAAGCTATTCTTTTACGCCGCGCCCGAAGGCATGGAGCAGACGCCGGCGCCGACTTATCACGCCTACTTCATTCCGACCCCGCAGATGCTGGCCGGCAATTTCTCCCAGGCGTATCTGGACAGTCTCGGCGCCGGGTTTGCCGGGACCAAGGCCGCAGCCGCGCTGCAGCCCACCGAACACGGGGCGGCGGCCGCCTATCCGGGCGGCTTCATCCCGGCCAGCCTGATCGACCCGACTTCGTTGGCCTATGCGAAGACCTTCCCCCGAGCCTTGGCGCTGCCAGACGCGAGCGGTAACAACGTGTTCTACGCTTTCCACTACAACGTCAACCGTTTCGAGTTCAGGCTGCGGCTCGACTATAACATCAGCGACAACACGAAGTTCTTTGTCTCCTGGAACCGGCAGGACGAAGACGATGTGAACCCCATCGGCGTCTGGTATTACCCGGGCAACGCCCTGCCCTATCCGTCCACCATGCCGGCACACCAGGTTGCGAACATCTATAGCGCGAACCTGGTGCACGTATTTGGCCCGAGCCTGACCAACGAAACCGTTCTCTCACTGGCGAAGTTCCTGAATCCTGTCCGGCTTGGAAATCCCTCGGCGGTCGACATCACGAACACCGGGATGACGGGTTACAAGCCCCTCGCCGCCGATCCTTACATGGCGCAGATCCCGGACATCACCAGCCAGTACAACTTAGTCCCCGGGTATTACGCGCCGGCATTCGGCACGAGTTTCCATAACGGAGCTTTCGGCAAGATGTCCTTCGACCCGTCCATCGCGGACAATCTCTCCAAAATCGCGGGCACGCACACCATGAAGTTCGGCTTCTATTGGGACTTCGCCGAAAACAACCAGACCGGCGGCCTCGGCAACTTCGCTCAGGGCGTGCTCAATTTCGCCAACACCGGCGCCACCAGCAGCGGGAACCTGCTCGCGGACTTCCTGACCGGCCGCGTCCAGTCCTTCCAGCAAGTGCCCGCCCTCAGCGTGTATGACTTCAAATACAGCCAGTACTCACTCTATGCGCAGGACCAGTGGAAGGCCAACCGCAGGCTGACTTTGACCTACGGCGTCCGCTTCGATCACATGGGCCAGTGGTACCCCACCAGCGGACAAGGCCTGGTGGTGTGGGATCCCGCCGGATATAACAACACGCTGGCGGCCGGCCCGTGGACCGGCCTGCTCTGGCACGGCAGGGACAGTAAGATCCCCATGTCCGGCTTTCCGTCCAAGTTGTTCTTCCCCGAGCCGCGAGTCGGTTTCGCATTCGACCTCACCGGACGCGGCCTGACCGTCCTACGCGGGGGAATCGGCCTGTATCGGTATCAGATCTCTTATAACTCGGCCGCAAATCCAGGCATCTACGACGAGGCGGCCGGCATCCCCAGCTATAACATCCTCAATCCGGCGAATCTCGGCTGGAACTTCGCCCAGTACACTCAGCCGGGCGTCGCAGGCATCGGCACC
>CAZBQQ010000004.1:5289-27604 GCA_964493965.1 uncultured Solibacteraceae bacterium | reverse complement strand
ATGGACCCCTGGAACCTCCACAACAACTATGGCCCGCTGGCCTATGACCATACGCACATATTCAATGCGGCCTACCTGGTTAATCTCCCCAGCCCCATTCACCACAGCTTCGTTTTGGGAGGACTGATGAACGGCTGGGCCGTTTCCGGAATCACGCAGGTGCAGAGCGGCGCGCCCATTCAACCCAACACCGGGGGCAATCTGAACCTCACTACCGCGGGTGGCCTGAACAACCTGATGTGGCTGGGAACGGATTCCGAGAATCTCCGCCCCGTGCTTACCTGCGATCCGAAAAGCAATCTGAAAACCGGCCAGTACTTCAATCCCAACTGCTTCGCCCTGGGGCCTCAGGGGACGAACGGTCCCGTCGTCTGGCCCTACATCCATGGTCCGGCCTACTTCAACAGCGACCTGTCGATCCACAAGACTTTCCGGTTCAAGGAGCGCCATCAGTTTGAGTTCCGCGCGGCGGCGTTCAACTTCCTCAACCATCCGCTCAAGGCATTCAACGTAAACGGCGCATACTCCGACTTGTCGCTGCTGTTCGCGGCGCCCGCGGCCGGCACCAATAATTCCAACTCCCTGACGACGGGGTCGCCCCTTCACACCACGGGGTACCGCATCGGGCTTCTGTCGCTCAGATACACGTTCTAAGCAGAGTCACATGACACCCACACGACATATCACCGCCGGTTTGTTGGGAAAGGCATAAGTGGGCAGGAACCTTTATCTGTTTCTGAGCCTGGTGTGGAGCCTGGACGCGATTTCCTACGTCCTGATGTCCATCTTCTGCATCCGCAACTACCGCGTGCGCAGAACGCGGTGGGGCGGCGCCGCTTATTGCGCCCTCATCGTGAACTTTGCGCTGGTATACGTGAACCTGCTGACGGAAGAGGCGGTTCGCATCGCTACGGGACACACCCTGGCGGTCTTTAGCGCCATTGACTTACTGTCTTCCGTAATGGCTGCCGTGCTGCTGTTCCACACCTTCTACAACGGCGAGCGGGAGTATCTGCCAGGTCCCAGGATCTGGAAGGCCTTTGTCTGGCTGTCGTACGCGATCGCCGTCGGCACGGCAATCGGCGGCGTGGGCTTCTTCATGGGCGTCTTCAGCCATCTTCCGATTCCGCCGCGGCTTTGGATACCGCCGCCGCTGGCAGGCGGCGCCATAGGTGCGATCGGAGTGCTGTGCGCGTCGCGCCGTCCCGCAAGCAGCTCGACCGAGCGCCGCCAGCGCCGCTGGGTAGTGGCTTTTTGCATCGCCTGGGCGTTGACGGCGATGCTCTGGCTAACTACAGCCGCCCCGGTATTCTTTCTGCCGAAGGACCTCTGTCCCCTGATCTTCGTCTTTATCGTCACTTACTACGTCGAGCGGCTCGCCTTCTTCGATGTCCTGATCAAGAAGGGAGTGGTGACTTTTATCTCGTTCGCCCTCCTGGCCATGTACTTTACTTGGGTGGGGCCCTGGATGATGCGCTTCCGGTTGAGCATCGTGGTGTGGGCGATCTCCGCCAGCCCCATCGTCCTGATCCACCCCTGGCTCTGCCGCGTGATCTCGGCCTGGCTCGACCGCCTCTGGCTCGGCCGCCGCTTCTCGCCCATCGAAGCCAGCGAGTATTTTCTGGACGGGTTGCAGGGCGCCATCGGCGAACCGGAGCTGGCCGCCCTCGCCGAGCAGCGGTTGCAAGCCATCTTCCAGTCGGACTCCCAGGTCATCATGGGACCGGCCTCCGGACCGTCACCGGACGCCGAAGCTGGCGGCGATCCCATGCAGGCGCCGATCCGTCTGGGTGGCGAACCGGTGGGCGCGATCCGCGTCCGCCCTCGCGCGCACAACCCGCGCTTCCTCAGCGAGGATTTCGCCCTGCTGGCGTCGCTGGCCGAAATCTTCTCGTTTCTGCTCGAGAACCTGCGCTTGCGCGAGAAGCGCCTGGAGCACGAGAGACGCGAGCAGGAACTGGTCCTCAACGCCAACCGCTCCGAGCTGAAAGCCCTGCGCGCGCAAGTGAACCCGCACTTCCTCTTCAATGCGCTGAATACCATCGCCAGCCTCATCCCGCGCCACCCCGACCGCGCCGAAAAGACCATCGAGCAACTCGCGGAGGTGTTTCGATACACGCTGCGGCGGTCGGACCGCGAATGGGTCACGCTCGAAGAGGAACTCGAGGCCGTCCGCGCCTACCTCGATGTCGAACAGGAGCGCTTCGGCGATCGGCTCGTGGTGCGCGTGGCCTCGACGGATGAGGCTATGGATGTCCGCATTCCGGCCATGGTGGTCCAGACCCTGGTGGAGAACGCGGTCAAACACGGCGTAGGCGGAATTCGGACCCAGGCCGTGGTCGAAATCGAGGCCGGTATCGATGCCTCCGGGATCTCGATCCAGGTCCGCGACAACGGGCCCGGCTTCCCCGCGACCGCCCTGGGCGCCTTCCCCGCCGGCAACGGCGGCTATGGGCTGCGCAACATCCGCGAGCGCCTGCAAGGGCATTACGGAGACGCCGCCAGCCTGCACATCGACCGCGACACCGCGCTCGGCATGACCGTCGTCGCCATTCACCTGCCACGCACGGCGGAAGCGAGGGCCCAATGATTCGCACCATGCTGGTGGACGACGAACAGGCCGCGCGCGAGCGGCTGCGCCAGATGCTCGGTCCCATCGCGGGCGTGGAGATCGTGGGCGAAGCCGCGGACGGCGAGGAGGCCATACAAAAGGTGGCGGAGCTCGGTCCCGATCTGCTCCTGCTCGACATTCAGATGCCCGGCTGCAGTGGCCTCGAAGTGGCGGCCAGCTTGCCCAGCCCCCGCCCTCAAATCATTTTCTGCACCGCCTTCGACCAATACGCCGTGGACGCCTTCGAGATGCACGCCATCGATTACCTGCTCAAGCCGGTCAACCGCGTGCGGCTGGCGCGCGCCATCGAGCGCGTGCGAGGTACCGAACCGGCCGAGGCCGGCGTGGAGGTCGAACGGGCGCTCAAAGCGCTGCGCGGCCGAACCACGCGGCTGCTCGCGCGCGGAGGCGACCGCTACCGCGTCATCCCCCAGCAGGAAGTCGTGTATCTGGTCTCCGACGGCGGTCTCACGAAGTTGTGCACGCGCGAGCACTCCTACGTTCTCGATCCCACGCTGAACGACCTCGAGGAACGCCTCGACCCAGCCAGTTTCTTCCGCGTCAGCCGCGCCGCCATCGTGAATCTGGATTGCGTGAGCGAGGTGCTGCCCCTGGCGGGCGGCCTCGCCGACGTCGTGCTGACCACCGGAGTCCGTCTCGAAGTCAGCCGCCGCCGCCTCAAAGAGCTCCTCGATCGCCTCGCCGGCCAGCAGTGAACCGGAGTAAAGTATAGGGCGGATCGAACCCCGGAGGCCGAGTGAACTCGGAGCCGATTCTCAGACGAGCCTTGATCGTCTTGTCCATCATCACCGCCGTAGCGACCGGACTGCCGGTCGTCAGGATGCTCAGGGCCCGGCAATTCGCCCGCACGTTCACGACCTACGGCAGGCTACCTGAAATACCGATAGCAGTCAGCCAATACATCGTCCTCGGCGCGGCAATCGTATTACTCTTTGCTGGCTTCTTCGAACTGATCCGGATTCGTGCCGGCGCGCCGCTGGCCCTTGCCGCAACCGCGAGCCAGTGGGTCCTTTACGGTCCGGCTCTGCGGGCACATCTTACTGGCGACGGATGGTTCGAACCGGTGGCGGGCAGCGCTGCGGTAATGCCCTGGCAGCAGTTTGCCTGGCTTATTGCCGCAATGCTGTGCGCGGCCCTGTTGTGTTTTGTGCGGCACAGAGCCCGCCCCGCTAGCAGCTAGCCCTGCACGTGGATCTCGAAGACGCAGCGCTTGCCACCGCGCAGAACGGTCTCCTTCATCTCCACGCGGACCTTCTTCTCGAGGAAGGTCTCCCAGGTGTGCTGCTGCCAGCCCAACGAGCAGTTGCAGACAACCGCCGGTGTGTTCTGATGGCGGCTGTTCAGCGGGCAGAAGCAATCCTCGCGTTCCGGCGAGGTCATGGTGATAACGCCCTTCTCGCGATCCCAACTCACCTCATCGCCCGAGATGCCCTGCTTGATCAGCTTGCAGAAACCGTCGAAGTCTCCGCGATGCTTCACGACGGTCTGGTCCCACAGGCTGGCGCAGTAGGCGCCCTCGTCGTGCAGGATCTCGTTCAGGTTCTGTGCGTCCATCCGCCCCGAAAGGATGCGCAGCATTCCGGCATAGCGCTCCTTCACGAACCGCAGGCGCCAGTCCTCCTGGTTTGGGGTTTCGGCGGCGGCGAGGCTGCCTGCGCAGGCGCACAACCCAGCGGCAGCACAAGTCCTGAAAAACTCTTTTCGATCCATGGGACGAAGCTATCCTGGCGGCCGGGCCCGTGTCAATAACCCCCGATGCTCTCCAGTTCGCCAGCACATACCACTGAACTCCACCGCGCCATCCATCGTACAGTTCTCGGAAGAGGCCGAAATGCTCAACCGCAGAACTTTTCTCACCGCCGCGTCGTCCGCCACCGCTGTCCTGGCCCAGGCTCCTAGCCAGCCCGCTCCCGCGGCCGCACCCGCATCCCCATTCGCCGATCCCGATTTCGGCTTCACCGCCTTGATCGAGTTGGGCAGTTCCTACTATCGCCAATGCGACCCCGGCAAACTGCTGGCAGTTCTCTCCCAGATCAAGCCCGGCGACTTCGAGTCCGCCTGGGTGGCATTCCACGACGCGGGCCTGGAGGCGCAGGCGCTCGCGCAGGATGCGTCGAGCAGGCGGCACGCCGTGAGCGCGCGAGAGGCGTACCTATGGGCGGCCGGCTATTTCAAAGCGTCGCTTCGCGCGGTGGACGGCACGAAGGATCCCAACCGCATGTACGGCTGCTGGAAGGAATATGCTGCCTGCTGGTCCGCCGCCGCGGCGTTGTTCGACCCGCCGGCGGAGCGTCTCGAAATTCCCTACGGAGATAGCCACCTGACAGGCTGGTTCCTGCGCGCCGACAATTCGCGCCGCCGGAAACCGCTGGTCATCCTGAACAACGGCGCCGACGGCCTCGAAAACAGCCTGTATGCGGATGGCGGCGCGGGCGCCCTCGCGCGCGGATACAATTGCCTGATCTTCAACGGTCCGGGCCAAGGCGACTCGCTGTGGGAGCGCAAGCTCTACTTCCGGCCCGACTGGGAGAAGGTGATCACGCCGGTGGTCGACGCCATGCTGCGCCATCGCGAGGTGGACCCCAAGCGCATCGCGCTGGTGGGCGTCAGCCAGGGCGGCCATTGGGTGCCGCGCGCGCTGGCCTTCGAACCGCGTATCGCCGCCGGAGTGGCCGACCCGGGCGTCTGGGACGTCTCGGAGCCCTGGTTCACCCACCTCCCCAAAATGGTTCGCGACATGCTGGACACCGGAAAGAAGGACCAGTTCGACCACGTGATGGCCGTCGCCGCCGCGTCGAACCCGCGCACCGCGATGCTGCTGCGCTTTCGCATGCGCCCGTATGGGATGGCGTCCTACTACGATGTCTTCCGCGCCGTGCGGGAATACAATCTCGCCGAAGTCGCGGCTCGCATCAAGTGCCCCATGCTCGTCACGGATCCGGAGAGCGAGCAGTTCTTCCCCGGCCAGTCGCAGAAGCTCTACGATGCGTTGCGCCGCCCGAAGAAGTTGGTCCGCTTCACGCGCCAGCAAGGCGCCGATCAGCATTGCGAAGTGGCCGCGCCCGGCTTGCGGGACTACACCGTCTATAACTGGCTGGCCGAGACGCTGGGATAGACCGCAGCTCTACGGTCGGCCCTGGACGGCCGGCATTTCCAGCACGCCCGTCTGTCCCGTCGCCGCCCGAATCTGCCGCGCCAGCGGCTGAACCATCCGCAAGGCGCGGATCATGGCCGTCGCTTCGGCGTCTTGCTCGCTCGATTCCGGGGTGTCGCCCGAGAGAGTGTCCATCAAGGCCTGCAACGCGGTCCTCTTCCTCGGGAACAGCTGCAGGCTCACCTCTTCGCCCGCCGGAATCTTCGCGGCCTTCTTCGCCAACGCCAGCGCCTCCGGGAAGCCGCCGAGTTCATCGACCAACCCCAACGCCTTGCCGTCCTCGCCGCTCCAGATGCGCCCCTTCGCGATCTCCAGAACGCGTTCCTTGGGGATCTTGCGGCCGTCGGCCACTTTGCTCGTGAAGTCGACATACACGCGATCGAGCCACGCCTCGAAGCGCGCCCACTCCGCCGGCGTGTAATCCTCCGTGCCGGTCCAGTAAGTGGCGTTCGCGCCATCGTGTACCTGGTCGAAGGTGATACCCAGCATCTTCCAGAAGCCCGTGGTCAGCATTTTCCCGCCGAGCACGCCGATGGATCCGGTGATGGTCGCAGGCTGCGCCACGATCTTGTCGGCGGCCATCGCCACAAAGTAACCGCCCGAGCCGGCGAGATCGCCCATGGAGACGATCACCGGTTTGCCGGCCTTGCGCGCCCGCACCGTCTCTTCCCAAATGGCGTCGGATGCCACGTAGGAGCCGCCCGGGCTGTCGACGCGGAATAGGATCGCCTTGACCCTGGGATCCTTTACCGCATCGCGAAAAGCGCCGGTGACGGTGTCGGACCCCATCGAAGCGGAACCGAACAACGGATCGAAGCCGCTCTTGCCGCGGCCGACCGCTCCCACTCCGTAGATCAACGCGATGGTCTTGCCGCTCTTATGCGGCCGCCCCGCGCGCTCCAGATACTTATTGAGATAGATCAGCTCGGAGCCGGCGCCGGCCATCTGCTTCACCTTGGTGTAAATTTCCTCGTGATAGGCGAGACCGTCAACGAGCTTGGCGTCCACTGCCTCCTTCCCCAGCAGCGGCCCGCGGTCCACCACCGCCCGCACCTGCTCGGGCGTGAGCTTGCGGCCCTCCGCGATCCCCCGGACCAGTTGGGAGGACCAGGAGCGCATCACCGCTTCCATTTCCTCGCGATGCGCGTCCGTGAACTTCCTCTCGGTGAACTGGTTCATCGCCGCCTTGTACTCGTAGCGATGGTCCATGCGCGGAACCACATTCAACTTATCGAGAGTGCCGCGCATAAACTCGCCTTCGAGAATGACGCCGGTGAGGCCAATGTCGCCCGAGGGCTGCATCCAGACCTGGTCGAACGCGCTGGCCAGGTAATACGAAGTGCCGCCCGGACCGAATTCGCCGAAGGTCTCCGACCACGCCACCGCGAATTTCTTGTGGGCGCGGAAATTGCGGACCGCCTCGCGGATTTCCTGCGCTTTCGCCAGGCCTATACTGGACCCGCCGAACCGCGCGAACAGCCCTTTGACCCGGTCGTCGGTCGAGGCGCGCTCGATGGCGTCTACGATGTCGCGCATCGACGGCTGGTTGCCCAGCATGGCCTTGGCGATGGGCTCGTCGGGGATGTCCTCGATCACGCCCGACTCCAGGTTCACTTCAAGCACCGCGCTCGAAGGCACGTGGCCCTTGTAGGAACTGGCGGCGAACCCGATCATGAGCACCAGCAAAAAGAAAAGGATCGCGATCGTGCCGACAACTGCTAAACAACCGACGGTGAACTTGCGCATGCGTCTCGGCCCTCCCGGGCGCTACCCGATATTATGACGGAACCGGCAGCACAGCACCGCGACCGTCGGGCACCGGACCACCCCTACTCCAAAACAACTAGCCGCTTTCGGGTATTGCCCCCGCGCCTGCCAATCCGTTAGCATTTCTGTAAGCGCACGCCCACTGGGGCTGGGACTGCAACCTCATGATCATACCCACGGAACCGATCGGGAGTATCCCGCGAACGCCCGGGCTTCTGAGCGCGTTCGCCGCAAACCAGGCCGGGCGCATCTCCGCCGCCGACTTCGCCAGCGCAACCGCCGCGGCTCTGCGCGACACGATGCAACGCTTCGAGCAGACCGGCTCTCCGGTCATCACCGACGGCGAACAGACCAAGCCCAGCTTCGCCACCTACCCGCTCGACGGCCTCGCCAACCTCGCTCCGGATGGCGTCGTCATCCCCTTCGAAGACGGCCACACGCGCCAACTCCCCAGGCTGACCGCGGGCCCATTCCGTTACGCCGTGCACGCCTCGAAGTATCTGGCCGAGGCCAAGCGGCTGACCGACCTGCCCATCAAGCAGGCAGTAATCTCGGCTTCCGCGCTCAGCCTGCTCTATCCTTCCGAGGGCATCCCCGGCTATTCCCGCGAGTCCTTCCTGTCGGACCTGGTAAAGGAAGCGGCCACCGACATAAGGCAATGCCTGGAACAGGGCGCCCACAGTGTGCAGATCGATTTCACCGAAGCGCGCCTCTCGCTCAAACTCGACCCGTCAGGCGCTCTGCTCGAAAGCTTCGTCGCGCTCAACAACCAGGTGCTCGACACCCTGTCTCCCGACCAGCGCCGCAGCGTCGGCGTGCACACCTGCCCCGGCGGAGACCGGGATTCGACCCACAGCGCCGATGTGGACTACGCCGCGCTGCTGCCCGTCCTTTTCCGGCTTCGCGCCGGCCGCTTCTATGTGCAACTGGCGAGCGAGCGGAATCCCGAACGCGTCCTCCGCATCATCCGCCAGTTACTCCGGCCCGATCAGCACGTGTTTGTCGGCGTCACCGATCCGCTCGCAGCCGAGATCGAAACGCCCGAATTGGTTCGGGACCGGGTTCTTCGGGCCGCCCATCATCTGCCCGTCTCCCAATTGGGGACCACTGACGACTGCGGCTTCGCGCCCTTCGCGGACGATGTTTCCACCTCCCGCGACATCGCTTTCGCGAAAATCCGGTCCCGCGTGGAGGGCACGGCCATGGCCGCCGACGAACTGACAAGATCCACCAGAACTCACCGAGGAGGCTCTTCTCTATGACCCGACGTCGTCTCGCACTCATCTGGCTCTTCTGCCTGGGGGTGGCGTTTTTCTGCGCCGCCTACCCGCTCTACGTCATTCGGCCGTTCCGCGCGCAAGGGCCACGGGAATTAGCCGCCGCATTGGTAGTCCTGCGATTCCGGCCGGCCATCACCGTGCTCGCGACCCTGGCAGCGTTCGCCGCCCTGATCTGGTACTGGCGCCTGCAGAAGCGCATCGTCTGGCGCCTCCTGGCCGTTGTGGGCACCGCCTGCGTCGCGCTCCTGACGCTCGCCGCGCGCGTGAACATATACGAGATCATGTTCCATCACCTCGACCATCCGCAGTTCGCCGCCGCCGACAAGGTGAAGCTCGACAACGACGAGAAGGTGATCGTAGTCAAGATCGGAGCGGAGGCCCGGGCCTATCCCATCCGCAGTATGTCCTACCATCACGTCGCCAACGACGTGGTGGGCCAGACCGCGATCGTGGCTACTTATTGAACGCTCTGTCACACCGGTCTGGTGTGGACGAGAGATGTAGCCGGCTTGCGACTTACTTTCCACTTAGCCGGCATCAACAACCAGAACTTCCTCATGCGTGACGAGGAGACGGGAACTTACTGGCAGCAGATCAGCGGCCTGGCTGTCTCCGGCCCCCTTAAGGGAAAGCGCCTCACGCTGGTCGAATCCGACGAGTTGCTCTTCGGAACCTGGAAGGCCGAGGAGCCACAAGGCACCGTGCTGAAGGACGTGCCGGCGTTCGTTCACGACTACGCGCACAAGGACTGGGATGTTGAGATGAAGCGCTTTCGCACCGTCATCAACTTCCCGGAGCACGGCATGAAGGGGCGCGACCTGGTCCTGGGAATTCAAGCTTCGGGAGCCAGCCGCGCATTCCTCTACGACCAGGTTGTGAAAGACAGGGTCGTTAAGGACCACGTCGGCGCGGAGCCCGTCCTGCTGGTCGTGGCCGCGGACGGCCAATCGGTGCGCGCATTCCGGGACCGCATTCCGGGCGTCCCCGGCACACCGGATTTCTACCGCCTCGCCGCCAACAAACCCGGTGCGTTGCTCATGGACGCCTCGACCGGAGGCGAGTGGAACTTCCAGGGCTGCGCCCTCTCCGGCAGCGCCAAGGGCACCTGTCTCGATCGCATCCCCATGCTCAAGGACTACTGGTTCGACTGGCGCAACTACAATCCCAACACCACCATCTACGGCAAGACGAACTAATAGCTGAACGCTGACAGCTGACAGCTGATAGCTGTCAGCTGACAGGCGTCCGCTGACTCACCTGCATTTCGTAACCGTCAACGTGATGTCGTCGTGCTGTTCATCGCAGCTGAACCGCCGTACCTCGTCCACAACCGCCGCTATGATTCCCTGCGCTCCCAGTTGCCGGTGCCGCCTCAGTGAGTCGACCAGCCGCCCTTCCCCGAATTCCTCCCCTGCATCGCTGAACGACTCCGTGATTCCGTCGGTATAGATCGCGAGCGCATCCCCCGCGCAGAGACTGCGTTCCTCTATCAGGCAATCCCAGTCGTCGAACAGCCCCAATGGCATGCCCGTGGACTCCAGCCGTTCCAGGCTATCGTCCCGCCGCAGCAGCAGCGCCGGCAGGTGTCCGCAACTCGCGTACCGCAGCCGCCGTCGCTCGTCGTCGTACTCACCGAAGAACAGCGTCGCGTAGGCGCCGTCATTTGTATTCTTGTGAAACACGTGGTTCACGGAGCACAACAGCTCCCGCAGCCGGTCCAACCCCAGTTCACACTGAATCCGTAAGTTCGCCTGCAGATTCGCCATCAGAAGAGCCGCGGCAATTCCCTTGCCCGCCACGTCGCCCGTCACCAGGCCGAACCGCCCTCCGCCCAGATCCAGGAAGTCGAAATAGTCGCCGCCCACCTGGCGGGCCTGGATGCAGGTGCCCGCGTATTCGAGCGTCCCGATCTCCGGCAGCGTCTGCGGAAAGAGCCTCGCCTGGACCTGCCTGGCGATCTCGATCTCCTGCGCCGCGCGGCGTTCCGACTCCAGCCTCTCGGCCGTCGCGCGCTGCTGCGCTTCGATCTGCCGCGTTACCTCGTCGAACCCGGCCAGGGCGAACGAATTCCCGTCTGGGTCCGTGAAGTGCGTGAACACTCCGCCCCACGGCCCTTCCGAAGCGCTTTCGTATTTCACCCGCCTCAGCCGCGGCGTATACCGGAACTGAACGCCTCGTCGCCGCCACTCGGCGTACTTGGCGAGGACGTCATCGGTGACGAAAACAATCCCCGTAGGCCGTCCAATCAGCTGGTACGAGCGCGACTCGGGCTTCGGCGCGATCAGCGCGAGCAGGGCGCTGCCGTCCGGAGGGGCGACCGCCACCCAACGGTCACCGTGCGGAAGCTGCGCGTCGAAGGCCAGGCCGAATCCGAGCTGGTCCATGTAGAAGCGCAGGCTCAGGTCCTGGTCCCGAACATAGATGTTGACGGCGTGAACGCGAAGATGCGGGCTGCGAGCGGCACCGTCCCCCATGCTCGTGATTATAAGCCTCGTGACCCTCCCGCTACTTTTCATCCGTCCGTAATCTCGCGGTAACACTCGGCTGCTACGATGCGGCAAAGTCTTTCACTCAGGAGGCTGGAATGAATCAACTAGCGAGAAACCTGTCTGTAACATTGGCCCTGTGCGCCGCCACGCTCGGAGCGCAGACCGCCACGCCGATCCACCATGTGGTCGTGATCTTTCAGGAGAACGTGTCCTTTGATCACTACTTCGCAACGTATCCCAACGCCGCCAACCCGGACGGGGAACCGGCGTTCCACCCGCGGCCGGGAACGCCGCCCGTCAACGGCCTGAATGGGCCCCTGGTCTCCAACAACCAAAACGATTTCAGCCCATTCCGCTTGACCCGGGCGCAGGCCGTAACCTGCGACCAGGACCACAACTACACACCCGAACAGCAGGCCTTCAATCAAGGCCTGATGAACAAGTTCGTCGAATTCACCAGCACTGCGACCTCAAGCTGCGACGACGGCCTCGGCTCGAAGTTGGTCATGGGCTACTACGACGGCAATACTGTGACGGCGCTGTGGAACTATGCGCAGCACTTCGCCATGAGCGACAACTTCTACAACACCGGATTCGGCCCGTCTACGCCCGGCGTGCTGAACCTGGTGGCCGGCCAGACGCACGGCGCCACCGTGGTTCGCGACACCGGCGGCGGAGCCTCCGACGTGATCCTGGGAACCATGATCGGCGACGCCAGGCCCGCCTTCGACGACTGTTCGCCCGCTTCCACCACCACCGCGTCCATGACCGGGAAGAACGTCGGCGACCTCCTGAACGCGGCCGGCGTAACCTGGGGATGGTTCCAGGGCGGCTTCGCTCCGAGCTCGCGCAACGGGGACGGCACCGCGGTTTGCGCCACGGCACACACCAACATCGCCGGCGCTTCTGTGACCGACTACATCCCGCACCACGAGCCGTTCCAGTTCTACGCCCAGACCGCCAACCCGCACCACCTGCCGCCGGTGTCCGCGGCCATGATCGGCAAGACCGATCAGGCCAACCATCAATATGACCTGAGCGCTTTCTGGCAAGCGCTCCACGCCGGCAACCTCCCCGCGGTTACGTACCTGAAGGCCGCCGGTTACCAGGACGGCCACGCCGGCTACTCGGACCCCCTCGATGAGCAGCAGTTCCTCGTCGCGGTGCTCAACGCGCTCCAGCAGTCGCCGGTATGGGAACACACCGCGGTGGTGCTCACTTATGATGACTCCGACGGCTGGTACGACCACGTGATGTCGCCGATCGTCAGCCAGTCGAATACCGCGGCCGACGCCCTGACCGGCCCCGGCGCCTGCGGCACGGCCCCGTCCGGCGCCTTCCAGGGCCGCTGTGGATACGGGCCGCGCCTCCCGCTTCTAGTGATCTCTCCGTGGGCGAAGCGCGACTTTGTCGATCACGCCGTCACCGACCAGTCGTCGATTCTGCGCTTCATCGAGGACAACTGGAAGTTGGGCCGCCTCGGGAATCAGTCCTTCGATGCCCTGGCCGGATCGCTGCTGAACCTGTTCGATTTCACCCGCGAGCCGTCGGAGAACCTGCTGCTGCTGAACCCGTCCACCGGCCAGCCCACCGGCGACTAGCCAGCGCCGAACCGGGAGAGCAGGAGAGTGAGCGACAGCGTGGGGCTGCGGCTCACTCTCCCCTCGCCTCGACCGAGTGCAGGCCTCTGTTGTTCGCCTCCCGAGGTCTCGCCGGACCGTGCGCCCTCAGAACCCGATTGCCGCCAGAATCTCCGAAGGTTTCTTATCGAATGCCTGGCAGATCGCCAGGAGGCTGTCAATCGAGGGCAAGTGCGTCCCACGCTCGATCGAGCTGATCTGCGAGACGCTGAGATGCGCCGATCCGGCCAGATCCTTGAGCGACCATTTGCGTTCCACCCGCAGCATCTTGATGCGATGACCCAGATGCTCGCGCAGCCGGTCCTGCGGTGTGCGGCCCAACCCGAACGCCGTCGCCGCGTTGGCCAGCGTCTGGCGAAGCTGCGACAGCGAAAACGGCTTCGCGAGGTAGTCGAACACCTTCAGCTTGAACGTCGCGCGCATGTCTTCGAGCGAAGGGTAGCCGGTGATAACGATCACGCAGATTCCGGGGTGGCTCGTTTGCAGCTCCTCGAGCACCTTCTCCCCCTTGAACTCGCCCATCTTCATGTCGAGCAGAACGATATCGGGCACCCGTTGTTCGCAGGCTTCGAACAGGTCCTCCGGATGCGAGAACGGCCGCACGGAGTAACGGCCCTCGTCCTGGAGCAAGTCCTCCATGTAGCGCAGGAAATCGGCGTCGTCGTCCAGTATGGCGACGTCGATGGGAGTCACGTTAGCATCGGCACTCATGCGTCACCTCGCACCGCCACGGTCTGGGCTACGGCTGGCAGACGCACTTCCAGGCGGGCGCCTCCGGCCGGGCGGTTGCTCGCTTCGATGGCGCCTGCATGTTGCTGCACGATGCCCGCCGCCACCGTCAAACCCAGCCCCGTGCCCCGCGCATCCAGCCTGCTGGTCACGAATGCCTCGAAGATCTGGGGCAGAACCTCGTCCGGAATCCCCGGCCCGTCGTCATCCACGTCGATCACCTCCCACGCCTGCGATTCGGCGGTAAGCCGGCGCGAGTGCACCCGGATGCTCCCCCCGAGTCTGACCGCGCCGAGCGCGTTGCGTAACAGGTTCACGAATACCTGGACTAAGCGGTCTGTATCTCCAGTTACTAACTCCCCCGCCGGAACTCCGTTCTCGAATCGGATCGCGGCGGCCTTCTCATCGATACTTACCAGCCCCCAGGCTTCCTCCACCATCCCGCGCACGTCCACCGGAGCCATCACATACCGCGGCGGGCGCGCGAAATCGAGCAGGTTCCCGCTGATCTTCCGCAGCCGTTCCGTCACCCGCTGCATGCGTGCCAACCGCTCCTGGGCGGCAGCGTCCTTCACCGTCTCCCGAAGCTTCTCGACGGACCCGTGCAGCACGGCGAGCGGCGTATTCAGTTCGTGCGCGATGCTGGCGCTCATCAGGCCTACCGAGGCCAGTCGGTCCTGGTCGGCCAGATTTTGCCGGGCGGCGTCGAGCATCTGGTTCTTCCGTTCCAGCGCAGCCAGGGCCTCCGCCAGGTCACTCTCATGTTGCCGCAACTCTGTGATGGCTGCGTTGCGCGAGCGCATTATCTGGCCAAGTTCGTCGTCTGAGATGAGCCCGCCGTCGATTAGCTCGTGCTCACGGTCGCCCCTGCGGCTCGATTCATCCGCGCTCAATAGAAGCCGGAGCGGCCGATAGACGTAGACCGGCATGATTACTAGCTCCAGCAGCAGCACGGCCAATCCGTATCCGGCCGCCAGCACCACAACCACCCCCAACCGCGTCTGGTCGACCGCCGCCAGGTAAAGCGCACCCGACAGGCCCAGGAAGAACAGGTTGTGCAGAACGATGAGTTTCGAGCGTACCCTCAGGTCCCCGAAGGCTTTGCCCAATCCTCTCAATGGCTTAGCGTTCGCTTGCGATTCCATGGCTCAGTCTCGCCAACATGCCGGGGCAGCTCGAAATTCTGCATCCCCGCTCAGGTCCCTGCATCCAATTGGATGAACGCGCCATTTACTGTGTCGCAGGAAAATATGCGATAATCCAGGAAGTATTGGGGCAGCGCCGGAATGGGTGCTAGTAAGTCGCATCTGGGATGAAGCCAGTATTCTCCAAATCGGCCGACAAACAATTAAGGATCGCGGCGTCCGCTATCTTACTCGCCGTCGTGGCGGCCATTACACTCTCAGCGTATCTCTTTCGACCAGAGCGTGCAGATACGGGCTATCAGCCGAAGCAGCCTGTTCCCTACAGCCATAAGCTGCATGCCGGCAATCTCGGACTGGATTGCCGCTACTGCCACTCCACCATCGAGCGATCCGCCTACGCTGCCATCCCGCCCACTGAGACCTGCATGAACTGCCATACGAAGGTCAAGGCCGCGAGCCCGCTGCTCCAGTTGATCCGCGAAAGCTATGCCACTGGCCAGCCCATTCCCTGGGTCCACATTCACAAGCTGCCCGACTACGTCTACTTCAACCATTCGGCTCACCTGAACGCCGGGGTAAGTTGCGTGACCTGTCATGGCCGCGTGGACCAGATGGCTGAAGTGCGGCAAGTGAAACCGCTCAGTATGGCGTGGTGCCTGGAGTGCCACCGCAACCCCGCGCCTGAGATCCGTCCCCGCGAACTGATCACCAAGCTCGACTGGGTACCGGACCGCGATCCCGCCCAGATCGGCCGGGAGCTGATCGCGAAGAACCACATACACCCGCCGACTAACTGCTCGGGGTGCCACCGATGAGTGAGATGACTCCCTGCAATTTGGCCGCATTGCCCGGCGACGAGTTCCCTGAAGGCGCGTCGGTCCTGGACGACCCATCGCGCCGCACGCTGCTCAAGCTGATGGGCGCGTCGCTGGGACTCGCGGGACTCACGGCGTGCAGCCGTCCGGTCGAAAACATCCTGCCGGCAGCCAAGGGCGTCGAAGACCAGATTCCCGGCAATCCTTTGTTTTATGCGACGGCGATGTCGCTCGGCGGGGTCGCCACGGGCCTGCTCGTGGAGGCGCACGACGGCCGTCCCACCAAGGTTGAGGGCAATCCTGATCACCCGTTCAGCCGCGGCGCGGCCTCTGCATTCCACCAGGCCTCGATTCTTGGGCTATACGATCCGGACCGCTCGCGCGAAGTGGTGCACGACGGTCAGCCTTCCACGTGGGACGAGTTCGCGGGCTTCGCCAAAGAGGCATTCAGCAGAGCGGCGGGCGAGCGGGTGCGCTTCCTGAGCCAGACGGTCAACTCCCCGTCTCTGGAAGCAGTCAGAACGCACGCACTCAGCCGCTTCCCGCAGGCTAAGTGGATCGAGTACGAGCCTATCTCGGAAGACCAGGTCCTCGCCGGCGCCGAACTGGCTTTCGGCCGCTTCGTCAGGCCGCTCTACCACCTCGACAAAGCGGACGTGATTCTGTCCCTGGACTCGGATTTCCTGGCGCTCGACTCGCCCACCGTCGCCTACACCAGGGACTTTTCGGCCCGCCGCCACGTCGCCTCCGAGAAGGACACGATGAACCGGCTCTACGTGGTCGAGAGCCAGTTCTCCGTGACCGGTGCAATGGCCGACCACCGGCTCCGCTTGCGCGCCGGCGAGATCGAGGAATTCGCCGCGGACCTCGCGCGTGCGCTCGGCGTGCTGCCCGCCGGGCTCAACGTATTGAATAATGATCCGAGGCGAAAATGGCTCGCCGCCCTCGCTCGCGACCTCAAGAAGAATGCCGGCCGGTCTCTCGTCCTCGCCGGCCCTCGCCAGACGGCAGCGGTGCACGCCGCCGCGCACTGGATCAACCATGCGCTCGGCAACTTAGGCAAGACGGTCACGTATATCGAGACCCAGCGCCGGCCGCAGCTTCCCGCATTGAAGGAACTGGCCGCCGACATCGCAGCCGGGCACGTCGAGACGCTCGTCATCCTTGGCGGCAATCCGGCCTACGACGCTCCAGCCGATCTCGAATTCACCGCAGCCATTAAGAAGGTCCCGACGACCATCCACCTGGGCCTGGAGCGGAACGAGACCGGCGTGCTCGCGCAATGGCACCTGCCCGAAGCGCACTATCTGGAATCCTGGGGTGACGCCCGCGCGTCGGATGGCACAGCATCGATCCAGCAGCCGCTGATTCAGCCGCTCTACGGCGGACGGACGGCCGCGGAGCTTCTCGCCCTCCTCTCGGGCTACAAGGACCAGCGGGCCTACGACATCGTTCGTAACTGCGCCGCGCGCGACGAGAAGTCCTGGCGGAAGGCGCTGCACGATGGCCTCTTCCCCGGAACGGCATCCGCGAACGTGGAGCCGGCACCCGACTCGAAGCGCATAGCCGTGGCCCTCTCAGCGAGCCGCCCCGCCGCAGGGATCGAAGTCAACTTCTATCCCAGCGCCAGCACCTGGGACGGCCGCTTCGCAAACAACGGCTGGCTCCAGGAAGCGCCCGACCCGATGACCAAACTCACCTGGGACAACGCGGCGCTCCTCAGCCCGGCCACCGCCCGCCAGTTAGGCGTCGCGAACGGCGACGTGATCGCGATAGCCGCCGCGGGCCGCGAAATGGAGATGCCGGTGTGGATCCAGCCCGGCCACGCCGACCAGTCCATCTCGCTCGCGCTCGGTTACGGCCGCACCGCTTGCGGGCACGTCGGTCACGGCGCGGGACACGACACTTACCCGCTCCGCACCAGCACCGCCTTCCACACAATCTCCGCCGCGACAGTAACTAAAACCGGACGCACTTACAAACTCGCCACCACGCAGGAGCACCACTCCATGGAAGGCCGCCCGCTAGTCCGCGAGGCGCCACTCGACGACTACCGCAAGCAGCCGGCCTTCGCCAAGAAGCCGGACGAGAAGGTCGACCTCTTCCAGCTCTTCCCGCGTTTCGCCTACGACCAGGGCAACCAGTGGGGCATGGCCATCGACCTCAACTCCTGCATCGGCTGCAACGCCTGCGTGCTGGCCTGCCAGGCCGAAAACAACATCCCCATCGTGGGGAAAGATCAGGTGATGCGCGGGCGCGAAATGCACTGGATTCGGCTCGATCGCTACTACGGCGGCCCGGAAGAGGACCCGCAGGCCGTCACGCAGCCCGTCGCCTGCCAGCAATGCGAGAACGCCCCCTGCGAGTCCGTGTGCCCGGTGGCGGCTACGAACCACAGTCCGGAAGGCCTCAACGACATGGCCTACAACCGCTGCGTCGGCACCCGTTACTGCGCCAATAACTGCCCATACAAAGTCCGCCGGTTTAACTTCCTCGATTACCACAACGGCGTGCAGGAAGTGGAGAAGATGGCGTTCAACCCGGACGTCACGGTGCGTATGCGCGGCGTCATGGAGAAGTGCACTTACTGCGTGCAGCGCATCCAGGAAAAGAAGATTCAGGCCAAGGCCGAAGGACGGCGCGCGCTGCGCGACGGGGAGATCCTCACCGCGTGCCAGCAGACCTGCCCGGCCAACGCCATCGTCTTCGGTAACATCAACGACCCGTCGAGCCGGGTGTCTCAGTTGAAGAAACAGAACCGCGATTACACCATCCTGACCGAGTTGAACACGCGGCCGCGAACTAGTTACCTCGCGAAGCTGCGGAATCTGAATCCGGAGTTGGCCTGAACATGGCAGATTTCGCCATCTCGCAAGAACTGAACCCGGCGTTGGTGCTGGGCGAGCCGGACTATGCCGATGTGACCCGCAAGGTCGCGGGCATCGTCGAAGGCCGCATGCCGCGCGCCTGGTACATCGCCATCGCCTGCACCGGCTCGCTGACCTTGGTGCTGGGCGCGATGCTCGCCTACCTCGCCTTCACCGGCATCGGCGTGTGGGGCAATAACTCGCCGGTGGGCTGGGCCTGGGACATCACGAACTTTGTCTTCTGGATCGGCATCGGACACGCCGGCACGCTGATCTCGGCCATCCTCTTCCTGTTCCGCCAGCGCTGGCGCACCTCCATCAACCGCTTCGCCGAGGCGATGACCCTGTTCGCCGTGGCCTGCGCCGGCATCTTCCCGCTGTTCCACACCGGCCGCCCCTGGCGCGCCATCTACTGGCTGTTCCCCGTGCCGAACCCGGCGCTGCACATCTGGCAGAACTTCCGCAGCCCTCTGATCTGGGACGTCTTCGCCGTGAGCACTTACGCCACGGTATCGGCGCTGTTCTGGTACACCGGCCTGGTGCCCGATCTGGCGACGCTGCGCGATCGCGCCAAAACGCGCGGGCGCAAGATTGTTTTCGGCCTCCTGAGCCTGGGCTGGCGCGGCTCGGCCCGCCACTGGAGGCACTACGAGCTGGCATACCTGTTGCTCGCAGGTATCTCGACGCCGCTGGTGCTTTCCGTCCACACCATCGTCAGCTTCGATTTCGCGGTCTCGGTGATCCCCGGCTGGCACACCACGATCTTCCCGCCGTACTTCGTTGCGGGCGCCATTTTCTCGGGCTTCGCCATGGTGGTCACGCTCATGGTGATCGCTCGCCAGGTTTTCGACCTGAAGCAATTCGTCACCATGAAGCACCTGGAAAACATGTGCAAGGTGATGATGGCCACCGGCACGATCGTCGGTTTTGCCTACGCCACCGAGTTCTTCATCGCCTGGTACAGCGGCAACCGGTACGAGCGCTTCGTGTTCCTGAACCGCGCCTTCGGCCCCTATTGGTGGGCCTACTGGACCATGGTCTCCTGCAACGTTTTCATCCCGCAGTTGTTCTGGTTCAAGCGCGTGCGGACGTGGATTCCAGCCATGTTCGTAATCTCGATCCTGATCAACGTCGGCATGTGGTTCGAGCGCTTCGTGATCATCGTGACCTCGCTGCACCGCGACTTTCTGCCCTCGAGTTGGGGCTACTTCCGGCCGACGGCCGTGGACATACTGACGCTCGCGGGCAGCTTCGGACTGTTCCTGACGCTCTTCCTCCTGTTCGTGCGCTTCCTGCCCATGATCTCGATGACGGAAGTGAAAGGCATGATCGCGGCGGACGCCGCACACCAAGGAGAACGACCATGAGCACTGCTAGCCAACTGGCACCCATCGCGCAGACAGTGGCCGTATATGGAGCCGTCGCGGAATTCGATTCGCCGGAGCGCCTGCTCGCGGCCATTCGCGGTCTGCGCGAGCGCGGCTATTCCAGGCTGGAGGCCTTCACGCCTTTCCCGGTGCATGGCATCGACGAAGCGCTCGGCGCGCCCCGCTCGCCGCTCGGCCGGATCGTGCTGGCAGCGGGCCTGGCCGGAGCCGCCGCGGCCCTGTTGCTGATCTGGTGGACCGGCGCTGTTGACTACCCGCTGGTCGTCGCGGGCAAGCCGTTCTTCGCGTTCGAATTCTCGATCCCCGTCACGTTCGAGCTGGCGGTGTTGTTCGCTGCGTTCGCCGCGGTGATCGGTATGTTCCTGTTTAACGGCCTGCCGCACCTCTATCACCCGGTCTTCCAGCACTCCCGTTTCGAGCGCGCGACCGACGACAAGTTCCTGCTCGCCATCGAGGCCGATCCCGCCGATTTCGACACCTTTGGAGCCGCCGAAGCCCTGCGCACGCTTGGCGGCAACCATGTGGAGGTGATCGTCGAATGAAGCGCGCCGCCATCGCGCTGTCTGTTCTGCTCGTGGCCGGCTGCGGCTCCCGCCGGACGCCGCCCCTCCAGGTCTTCCCGGACATGAAGGACCAGCCCAAGTATCTACCGCAGTCCGCGAGCCGGTTCTTCGGCGATGGCCGCGAGTTGCGCCGCCCTGTCCCCGGAACCGTGGCGCGCGGCTACCTCAAGGACGACGACGCGTTGTATACAGGAATGCTCGGCGGCGCTTTCGTGGCGAATCCGCTCCCGCTGGATCGCCCGGCGCTCGCACGCGGCCAGGAGCGCTTCAACATCTACTGCGCCCCGTGCCACGACCGCGCCGGTTCCGGCCGCGGCATCGTCGCGCTGCGCAGTTCCTGGCTCCCCTCTAACCTCACCGACGCGCGTATCCGCCAGATGCCCGACGGCCAGATCTTCGACACCATCACGCACGGCAAGCGAACCATGCCCGGCTACCGTTTCCAGATCGACGAGCACGACCGCTGGGCCATCGTCGCCTACGTGCGCGCGCTCGAACGCGCCGCCGCGGGCACGGTAGCAGATGTGCCCGAAGAGCTGAGGAGCGAACTCAGATGACCTCGCACATCGAAGAGCTTCTCGATTCCTACACCATCGACGACCGCCTTTGGCGGCGCGGCCGCAACGTGCTCGTTCCGATCGCGGCCGGCGGCTGGGTCGCCTGCGCCCTCGCATTCGCGCTCGATCCCGTGCGCTTCCACGCCTCCTACCTGGTGGCCTACGCCTTCTTCCTCACGCTCACGCTCGGCGCGCTCTTCTTCGTAATGTTGCAACATCTCACCGGCGCCGCGTGGAGCGTCACGATGCGGCGCATGGCTGAAAACACGATGGTCCTCGTCCCGCTCGGCGCCGTGCTGTTCGTGCCGATCGCGTTGGGACTCCCTTCGCTCTACGAGTGGGCGCGGCCGGAGGCCGTCGCAGCCGACCCCATCCTTCAGGGCAAATCGGCTTTTCTGAACCCGTGGTTCTTCCTCGTTCGTACGGCGTTCTACTTCGTGTTGTGGAGCCTGTGGGCCTGGAAGCTCTACCGCAACTCCGTCCGCGGGACGGGCCTGCGCGCCTGTCAATCGTCCCAGCGCTGGAGCGCACCGGGAATGATCATGCTTACGGTCACCGTCGCCATGGCCTCCTTCGACTGGCTGATGTCGCTGGACCCGCACTGGTACTCCACCATGTTCGGCGTCTACGTCTACTCCGGGGCCGCCCTGGCATTCATCGCCGCGCTCATACTGATCCTGCTGGCGTTCCGCGGGGCCGACGTGCTGCGCTACTCGGTGAACCACGAACACTATCACGACCTCGGTAAGTGGCTCTTCGCGCTCACGGTCTTCTGGGCCTACATCGCCTTCTCGCAGTACATGCTGATCTGGTACGCCAACCTTCCCGAAGAGACCGCCTGGTTCCGCGACCGGCTGGTGGGAAGCTGGCGCGGCGTGTCGATGCTGCTCGTGGTCGGCCACTTCCTGGTGCCGTTCTTCGTGCTGATTTCCCGCGCCGCCAAGCGCAAGCTCGGCCTGCTCGCCGCAGCCGCCGCCTGGGTGCTCTTCATGCAGTACACGGACCTCTATTGGATCGCGATGCCCATCTTCTCGAAGGGCGGCGTCACGCCACATTGGATCGACTTGGCCGCGCTGGGTGCCGTGGGCGGAACCTTCGCCCTGGCCTTCTGGTCGCGCCTGCGCGCGCACCCGCTCGCGCCCGTCAACGACATCCGCTTCGAGAAAGCGCTGGAGTTCACCAATGTCTGAGAAGGCCGCCGGATTTGAAACCACCGAGCCGCGCAGCGGAGCGATCGCGCTGGTCGGCGCCGGCATTGTCATCTTGCTCGTGCTGATCATCGTGGGTGT
>CAZBQQ010000004.1:0-5189 GCA_964493965.1 uncultured Solibacteraceae bacterium | reverse complement strand
TCGCGCTGGTCGGCGCCGGCATTGTCATCTTGCTCGTGCTGATCATCGTGGGTGTAGAGGCCTATTACGACCGCGTTCGGGACCAGCAGATCTTCGTCAAGCAATTGCAGCCCGTCTCCGAGGACCTCAAGGCCCTGCGCGCCCGCGAGGACACCGACCTCAACTCCTATCGCTACATCGACCGCGCCAAAGGCTCCGTGCGCCTCCCCATCAACCGCGCCATGGATCTGCTCGTCGAGGAGGCCCATGCGAAACGCTAACCGTCGCGGCTCGGAGGCACCGGTTCTGAGCCGCGACCGCGAGGGAGCGGTGGTCGGAGGCTTGGCTAAGCTCCTCCTCTGCCTCCTGGCCGCCGCGCTCCCTCTCGCAGCCGACCAGCCCCTCCCGCCCGAACTGCGAGGCGTGGGAGTCGATGAGCATTTGGGCCAGAGCGTCGATCTCAACCTCACCTTCACCGGCGAGGATGGCTACCCCGTCCCGCTCCGCAGCTTCTTCCACCCGAACCGGCCCGTTCTCCTGAACCTGGTCTATTACTCCTGCCCCATGCTCTGCACCCTGGTGCTGAACGGCCAGACCACCGCGCTGAAGAACGTCCCGTGGACTCCCGGCAACGAGTTCGAGATCGTGACCATCTCCATCGATCCCACCGACACATTCGACCTCGCTCAGCGCAAGCGCGCCTCGTATCTGGAGAGCTACGGCCGCCCTGCCGCCGGCTGGCACTTCCTCACCGACGACCACGGCAACGCGAAGAAACTCGCCGGCCAGCTTGGCTTCCATTACCGCTACGACGAGAGCCAGAAACAGTACGCGCATCCCGCCGTCGTCATGATTCTTACGCCCGAGGGCAAGGTGTCCCGGTACCTTTACGGCATCAACTTCAGCCCGCGAGACCTGCGCCTGGCTCTGACGGAGGCGTCCGAGTCGAAGTTCTCGCTCAGCACCGACCGCATTCTGCTGTACTGCTTTCACTACGACCCGCAGGCTCACGGCTATGTGCTCTTCGCCACGAACCTCATGCGCGCCGGCGGTCTGCTCACCGTGCTGATACTCGGCTTTGTCCTGATGCGCTTTTGGAGGCGCGAAGGAGCCGTCGCGCTATGAACGCCTGGATCCGATCTGTCCTGATGCCCGTCCAGGGCACGGCCTATGCCGGCCGGGTCGATCACTTGTACCTGTTCCTGATCTACCTGAGCGCGTTCTTCTTCCTGCTGGTCGCCGGCCTGACGGGATACTTCGTGATCCGCTACCGCCGCCGCGGCCCCGCCGAGCGCACGCCGAACATCACGCATCACCACGGTCTGGAAATCGCGTGGACGCTCATCCCGCTGGCCATCGTGATGTACGTCTTCTTCTGGGGCTTTCACAGTTACGCCGACCTGACCGTAAGTCCCGCGGACGCTCTCGAGATTCAAGTCACCGCCAAGAAATGGCTGTGGCAGTTCGAGTATCCCAACGGCGTCCGGACCATCAACGAGCTGCACGTTCCCCTAGGCAAGCCGGTCAAGCTGGTCATGACTTCCGAGGACGTCATCCACGGCTTTTTCGTCCCCACCTTCCGCATCAAGCAGGACGTAGTCCCGAACACTTACACCCAGCTCTGGTTTCAGGCCACGGTGCCCGGCATGCACCAGCTCGAATGCACCCAGTATTGCGGCCAGGGCCACTCCACCATGCTCGCGAAGATCTTCGTGGACGACGAGAAGAAGTACGCGGACTGGCTCGCCACCGGCGGCGACCTGGGTAAGAACATGCCGCTCGCCCAGTTTGGCGCGATGCTCTACGACATCCGCGGCTGCAAAACCTGCCACTCGGTCGACGGCGTGCGAGGGCAGGGGCCGAGCTTCAAAGGAATCTGGGGGCACCCTGTCAAGCTCTCCGACGGAAAGTCCGTGATGGTGGACGAGAACTACGTCCGCGAGTCGATCCTGTTTCCGCAGGCCAAGATCGTGGCCGGCTTCGAGCCCATCATGCCCACCTTCCAGGGCTTGCTGCGCGAGCGCGAGATCCAGGCGCTGATGGAATTCGTGAAGGCACAGAAATGACCGACAACTATCTGAGCAGTCCCCGTGGCTTCAAGTCCTGGCTGACCACCGTCGACCACAAGCGGATCGGCGTCATGTATCTGGCCTCGATTCTGTTCGCCTTCCTGCTAGGCGGCATTTTCGCCATCCTCATACGCATCGAGCTGCTCAAGCCCGGGCATAACATCATGAGCGCCGACACTTACAACCGTGTCTTCACGCTTCACGGCGCCATCATGATCTTCCTGTTCATCATCCCCTCCATCCCGGCCGCGCTCGGTAACTTCGTCCTTCCGCTCATGCTCGGCGCAAAGGACGTAGCGTTCCCGCGCCTCAACCTCGCCAGTTACTACATCTACGTGGCCGGGGCGCTGCTCGCGATCTCCGCCATGGTCGCGGGCGGCGTCGATACCGGCTGGACGTTCTACACTCCCTACTCCACCACCACCAACGGCTCAGTGGGCCTGATGACGTTCGCCGCCTTCGTGCTGGGCTTCTCCTCGATCTTCACCGGCATCAACTTCATCGCCACCGTCCATAAGCTCCGCGCTCCGGGCATGGGCTGGTTCCGTATGCCGTTGTTCGTCTGGGGAATGTACGCCACCGCTATCATCCAGGTCCTGGCGACGCCAGTGCTCGGAATCACGCTGCTCCTCATCATCATGGAGCGCGTCTTCAGCGTGGGCATCTTCAATCCTCAACTCGGCGGCGACCCGATTCTCTTCCAGCACTTCTTCTGGTTCTATTCGCATCCCGCCGTGTACATCATGATCCTGCCGGGCATGGCGATCATCTCCGAAGTGATTCCGTGCTTCTCACGCAAGACCATCTTCGGCTACAAGGCCATCGCTTATTCGAGCATCGCCATCGCCGGCGTGAGCTTCCTGGTATGGGGCCACCACATGTTCGTCAGCGGCCAATCCTCCCTCGCCAACGTCATCTTCTCGTTCCTCACGTTCCTTGTCGCCATTCCATCGGGCGTGAAGGTGTTCAACTGGATCGCCACCATGTACAAGGGCTCCATCTCGCTCGAAGCGCCGATGCTCTACGCCATCTCCTTCCTGTTGCTGTTCGCCATTGGCGGACTGACGGGCTTGTTCCTGGGCGCGCTGGCGACCGACGTCCACTTACACGACACTTACTTCGTCGTGGCCCATTTCCACTTCGTCATGATGGGTGGCACCGTGATGGCCTTCCTGGCCGGCCTGCACTTCTGGTGGCCGAAAATGTTCGGCCGCATGTACTCGGAGAAATGGGCGCGCGTCTCCGCCGCGCTCATCTTCATCGGCTTCAATGTCACCTTCCTGAGCCAGTTCGTGCTGGGCAGCCGCGGAATGCCGCGCCGTTACTACAACTACCTCGACCAGTTCCAGCCGCTGCACGTCTTCTCGACCGTAGGCTCCTGGGTTCTGGCGCTCGGCTTTCTGATCATGGCGGGATACCTGTGGGCGTCCCTGCGGAAGCCGATGGACGCGCCCGCGAATCCATGGGGCGCGGTCGGCCTGGAGTGGCAGACCAGTTCTCCTCCGCCCGAGCACAACTTCGAGACCGTTCCCACCGTCACCGGCCCGCCGTATGACTACTCGCCGGTGGAGCCCGAGCCCGCGGAGGTCCACGCATGAGCGCGGCCGCCACGTCGCAGGGGGAATTTCTCCAGCATCATTTCACCACCCCGGAACAGCAGGCCGACGCCGGAAAAATCGGCATGTGGTTATTCCTGGTGACCGAGATTCTGCTCTTCGGCGGCCTGTTCGTCGGCTTCGCCATCATGCAGTCGCTCCACCCCCGCGCGTTTCTCGAAGCGCACCATCACCTGGACCGCATGCTGGGCTTCATCAACACCGTGGTGCTGCTTACGTCCAGTTACACCATGGTGATGGCGGTCCACAGCGCGCGCACCGACCGCCGCAAGCGCGTGATCGTCTATCTGCTGCTCACGCTGATCTGCGCTGGCATATTCCTGGGCATCAAGTGCGTAGAGTATTCGCACAAGTTCCACGAAGGCCTGCTGCCGGGCCGCTTCTACTCCCACAAGGGCGACACGGTGCCCGGCCAGTTCATGTTCTTCAGCTTCTATTTCATGATGACCGGCCTGCACGGGATTCACATCCTGGGTGGCATGGCGATCATTGCCTGGGTGCTGCGCCGTGCGGCCCGAGGCGATTTCTCGCACAGTTACTACACGCCGGTGGACCTTGTGGGCCTTTATTGGCACTTAGTGGACTTGATCTGGATCTACCTGTTCCCGCTCTTGTATCTGATCCAATAGGAGACCGAAGATGGACGCACACGCGACTGCGGCGAGTAGTTACGCAAAGGTCCTGGGAGCGCTGCTGGCTTTGACCGTGATCACGGTGCTGGCGGCGGGCTTCAGCTTCGGATCCTGGAACGTCATCATCGCGCTCGGCATCGCCAGCATCAAGGCCTCGCTGGTCGCGCTGTTCTTCATGCATTTGCGCCACGACAAGCCGATGAGCGCCGTCATATTCGTCACCGGCGCGGCCGTCCTCGGCGTGTTCCTGATGATCTGCACGCTGGATAGCAACGCGCGCGGCGACGACCCGGTCCGTCCGGCCACGCGGGATTCCGGCGCGCTCGCGATCAGTGTCCCGTCATCGCCTTCCACGCCAGGTACGCCAGCACCAGGACAAAGTCGACTGCCAGGAACGCCAACAAAGCCCAGATGACCATCCACGTTGCCGAGACCCCGGGCCTAAAGCCCGGGATGGCGGGGACCTCGGGAACTGGTTGCGGCTCGAGTGCCTCCGGCTGCGCTATGGGTTGAGCCGGCACCGCTGGAGAAGCCTCGGCAACCGGCGCGACGACCTCCGGCTGCGCGATAGGGGCAACTGGCGCTGACTGTGGTGGCGGTGCCGCCGGAGGCGGCTCTGGCGGCGCGGCAGGACGCCGCAAGAAAGGAGTCTTGGCCGCACCCGTCGACGAGGCATCGGTAACGGCTGCAACCACCTCTGCCTGCGCTACAGGCTTAGCCGGCGCAGGTGGAACCTCAGCAGCATTCGCGGCAACCTCCGCCTGTGCCACAGGCTGAGCCGGCTCTGCTGGCTGCAACACTTCGGCCTCGACAACCTTGGCAACGACCTCCGCTGGCGCCACAGGCTGCACCGGCACTGCTTCCGGGGACGCGGTCTGCGCCGCCGCAGGAGC